>CBAAAD010000034.1:0-13231 GCA_964658785.1 uncultured Methylobacterium sp. | reverse complement strand
GCGCGCGAAGACGGGCGCTCCAGCCTCGCGCGCGAGCTGCACGACGAGCTGGGCCAGCGGCTCACCGCGATGCGTGCGGACACGGCATGGCTGATCCGGCGCAGCAAGGATAAGCCGCCACTGGCCGACGTGGCCAGGGCGCTCGCCGACCACTGCGAGCACGTGCAGCACGCCTTGCGCGATCTGCTTCAGCGCCTGCGCGCGCGCCAGCCGTACGAAGACGAAAACGAACCGCTGCCGTTGCATCGTCTGCTGCGCGAGCTGGTCGACAGCTGGCGCGAACGGCCCGATCAGCGCACGCGCTTCACGCTCGACATCGATATCGACGAACGTGCGATCGCAGGGGAGCTCGCGCTTGCCGTTTATCGGCTGACGCAGGAGGCGCTGACCAATATTGCGCGACATGCCGACGCATCGCAGGTCGATATTCGGCTGGCAATGCTCGACGGCGAACGGCTCGAATGGTCGGTGCGCGATGACGGCAACGGCGTGGCCGACACAGGGCTGGCGGCCTATCGCGGCAGCGGTCTGGTTGGCATGCGCGAACGCGTATGGGCATTGCACGGGGAAATCGACATGTTTGCCACCCATCCGGATAGCGCCCGCGCGGGCCTCACTATCCGGGCGTGCTTTCCCCTGCCGCCCTTGTCAGCGGCGGCGTCCATGAAGGCGTTGCCCGCGCATGATGATCCGCGCTAGCCATTCCAAGAACGCGCCATGGCCGCAGCGGCTCTCAGGGAGCCTGGGCAAGTAGCCCGCAGGTCTGCGCGTAGTGATACATCTCCAGCGTGCTGTTCATGCCCAGCTTGTGCCGCACGATGGTCTGATAGTTGGCGGCGGTCTTGATGCTGAGGCAGCGCTGGCTGGCAATCTGTTCCACCGCGATGCCTTGCGCCAGCAGCATGAACACATCGAACTCGCGCGGCGACAGCTGCTGGTGCGGAAGTTTGCCCTCGCCTTTGCGCATGGCCGCGGCAATATCGGCCGACAGCACCTGCTCGCCGGCTGCGACCTGATGCACCGCATCGATCAACGATTCCGGCGGGCTGCTCTTGGTGAGAAAGCCGCTGGCGCCCGCCTTGAGCAGTTGTGCTGCCAGCACCGGGCTATCGTGCATGGTGAAGATCAGCACGCGCAGGCGCGGCATGCGCTGGTGCAGCCGCTGCAACGTTGCCAGGCCACCCTGGCCCGGCATCGACAAATCGAGAATCAGCACGTCGGCCGGATGCGCCGACAGCCACAGGTAGGCGCTTTCGCCATCGGCGAATTCTGCGACTACCTGCAGCCCCGGCTCCAGCTCCAGCAATCGCCGGTATCCCGTGCGCACCACCGCGTGATCGTCGGCAATGACAACCCGCAGCGATGGCTTGGCGATGCTGTCCAAAAAGCTATTCCTCAGCCGGCGTAGGCCGTGCCGTTGGTTTTGGCCACATGTGAAGCGATGGCGTCCATCAGGACTGGCGAGAGGCAGTCATACGGCGGCAGGCCCAGCTCGTTGAGGCGACCGCGCACGGCGTCCATCTTGCTCGGGTCATAACCCTGCTCGATGATCGACGAAACGAAGGCGGCAAAGATCGGCGCCGACCAGCCTTCCTCGGAAGACAGCTCGGTATGCACGAAGTCGAGGCCATGAAACGGGTGGCCGGTATTTTCGATGCGCCCGATCATGTGTGTGCCGCAGACCGTGCACGCGTGACGCTGGATGGCGGCCTTCGGATCGACGATGGCCAGCTTGTCGCCGTTCTCCTCGATGCTTACCTTGTCGCGTGCGACCACGGCGATTTGCGAGAACGTGGCGCCTTTGGGCTTCCAGCATTTGCTGCAGCCGCAGACATGATTATGTGCGGTCTGCGCGCCGACCTTGACCTTGACCGGCTTGTCGGTGCAATGACAGGTCAGCGTGCCGCCGGCGAAGTTGTCCTTGCCCTGCTTGACGCCGTTATCGACGGCGGGATGAATATGCGTTGCCATGGTGTCTCTCCTTCAATGGTGTCGCCGGTTTGGACTGGCCCGAGTCACTGGCCTGCACGGGTAGTGCCGGCAACGTAATGCTGCCGGTGTATGTCGATGCAAACGGCGATGGGCATGCCCACCGCAGCTGCATATGCGTGATGAGCGAGAAACGGGGCATGGCCCAACGCCTTGCTCGGGGTGCGGTCAACCTTCTGCCTTCTGGCAGGCGATGGCCTTCCAGAACTTTTCGGGATCGCCGCGCAGATCAAACTAGCCGCCAGCGGCCTCGTGGTCGGAACGAGGGACATCGATCAGTAGTGAATGACGGAGCGGATGACCTTGCCGGCGTGCATCAGCTCGAAGGCATCGTTGATGCGCTCCAGCGGCAGCACTTCGGTAATCATCTCGTCGATCTTGATCTCGCCCTTCATGTAACGATCAACGTAGCCCGGCAGCTGGCTGCGGCCTTTCACTCCACCGAACGCGCTGCCGCGCCACACGCGGCCGGTCACCAGCTGGAACGGGCGCGTGCTGATCTCCTGCCCCGCGCCGGCCACGCCGATGATGACCGACTCGCCCCAGCCCTTGTGGCAGCACTCCAGCGCCGAGCGCATCACGTGCACGTTGCCGATGCACTCGAACGAATAGTCCACGCCGCCGTTGGTGAGATCCACAATCACCTGCTGGATCGGCGTGTCGGGGTAATCCTTCGGGTTGATGAAATCGGTCGCGCCCAGCAGCTTGGCCATCTCGAACTTGTCGGGGTTCATGTCGACACAGACGATGCGCGAGGCTTTTGCCATCACCGCGCCCTGCACCACCGACAGGCCGATGCCGCCCATGCCGAACACCGCCACCGTGGCGCCCGCCTCCACCTTGGCCGTATTCAGCACCGCACCGATGCCGGTGGTGATGCCGCAGCCGAGCAGGCAGACCTTTTCCAGCGGCGCGGCCGGATTGATCTTGGCCAGCGAGATCTCCGGCAGCACGGTGTATTCGCTGAAGGTGCTGCAACCCATGTAGTGCAGGATCGGCTTGCCGTTCATCGAGAAGCGGCTGGTGCCGTCGGGCATCAGGCCCTTGCCCTGCGTGATGCGGATCTTCTGGCACAGGTTGGTCTTGCCGGAAAGGCAGTATTCGCACTCGCCGCATTCGGGCGTGTAGAGCGGAATCACGTGGTCGCCCACTTTCAGCGACGTCACCCCCGCACCCACCTCCTCGACAATGCCGCCGCCCTCGTGACCGAGGATGACCGGAAACATGCCTTCGGGGTCGGCGCCGGACAACGTAAAGGCGTCGGTGTGGCACACGCCGGTCGCGACGATACGCACCAGCACCTCGCCGGCCTTGGGTCCCGCTACATCCACCTCTTCGATGCTCAGCGGCTTGCCCGCTTCCCATGCAACTGCAGCTCGTGACTTCATAATCCAGCGTTCCTTATAACTGTCAACAAAACCATTAACCCTCCGCTTAGGTGGGCCGTCAGAGATATGTCATGCACATCAGATGCCAGATTCCGAAAACGTCGGCACGCAGTGCTTGAGCCACTTGCAGCGACCTCGCCACCGCGTGGCGCGCGTGCTGTATCGGATTCGTGACAGATCAGTGTGTCGCATGCGACACAGGCGACGACAGGGAAGTGCGACCTGCGGGAATGCACGACCGCTATGCAGGCGCTGCTCAGCTGCCCTGGCGCTTGTGCCGTACCGCGCCGCGTTGTGGATCGTAGCCCCATATCGCCAGCCCCAGAAAAACGATGAGCGAGCCGGCAACCACGCCGCACGCAAGCCAGTTCATCTGCCCGTACATGGCGTAGCGGATCAGATCGATGCCGTAGGTAAACGGATTGAATCGCGCCAGCTGATAGACCACGGTAGCGCCGGATTCCTGCAGCTTCCACAGCGGGTACAGCGCGGGAGACAAAAAGAACATCGGAAAAATCACGAAGTTCATCGCCCCGGCAAAGTTCTCGATCTGCTTGATGTACACCGATACCAGCAAGCCCAGCGCGCCAAGCATCAGCCCGGTCAGGAACATCGCCGGCAGCGCCAGCAGCAGGCCGGGCCACCACGGCAGGTCGAGCCGGAACAGCGCGCAGATCGCGAAAAACGCATACGCCTGCAGGATCGACAAAAAGGTGCCCGCAAGCAGCTTGCACGTCAGCAATACCGAGCGCGGCAGCGGCGCCGTCAGCAGCAGCCGCATCAGGCCCATCTCGCGGTCGTAGACCATCGCCAGCGACGACTGCATGCCGTTGAACAGCAGCACGATGCCCAGCAGTCCCGGCACGACGTAGACCTGATACTCGATATAGGTCGCGTACGGCGGAATCACCGAGACGCCGAAAACGTCGCGGAAACCAGCCGCAAAAATGAGCAGCCACAGGCTGGGCCGCACCAGCGCGGAAAGCAGGCGCCCGCGCTGGTGCAGGAACTTGATCGTTTCACGCGAGGACAGCGCCAGCAGCGCCTGCAGCGCGTGGCTCACGATCGAACCGGAGCGCCTTGGTGGCACGCCTTGCTGCCATTCGGATTTCGTAGCCATCAGACCGCCTCCTCCTGCGCGACCGACGATTCCCCGGTCAGTTCGAGGAAGGCGTCGCGCAGCGAACGCTGGCCGGTGCGCTCGCGCAATTCCGCCGCGGTGCCCGAAGCGATCCAGTGCCCCTTGTGCAGAATGATGACGCGGTCGGCGGATTCGGCCTCGTCCACCAGATGCGTCGCCCACAGCACGCCGACGCCGCGATGCGTGCACAGCGAGTGGACATAGGCCACCAGCTGCTCGCGCGACGCGGGATCGAGTCCCACCGTCGGTTCATCCATCAGCAGCACCACCGGATCGTGCAGCAGCGCGCGGGCCAGTTCGACGCGGCGCCGATTGCCGCCGGAAAGCGCCCGCGCGCGATCCTTGGCGCGCTCCGTCAAACCGATGCGCTCCAGCTCGGCCTCGATGCGCGCGCGCGCGCCGCGCCCCATGCCATGCAGCCGCGCATGGAAGCGCAGGTTGGCCACCACGCTCAAGTCCAGGTCCAGCGTCGGCTGCTGGAATACCACGCCCAGGCATGCGAGCGCCTTGCGCGCCTGATGGCGCATGTCGAAGCCGGCCACCTCGATGCGTCCGGCGTCGGGCACAAACAATCCGGTGAGCAGCTGGAACAGCGTACTTTTGCCGGCGCCGTTGGGGCCGAGCAGGGCCACGAATTCGCCCCGCGCAACGTGCAGCGACACGCGGTCCAGCGCCTTGACGGCGCCGTAGGATTTGCTGACCTCTTCCACCGCCAGCGCGAGTGCAGCCTCTTCGGAGGGTACCGACACGGGCGTGGATACCTCGCTATGCGCATTCATCGCGTCACGCCCTGCCGCGGGCGCGCGGCCCATGGCGCCAAGCACCACACCGAGGCAACAGACTTCACACACCCTCCTTGCCACGCCGGCTTTCGTCCGGGTCAGACCCGGTTATTTCGGAAAGCAGCCCATGATGGCGCGCCAGCAGCTGACGGCTGAGAGCAGCGATCTCGGGACTGTCCAGATTATGACTATCCGTCGGCTCGACGCGATAGTCCAGTACGACGCGCGCCGGCGTATTGCCGAGAAACAGGATGCGGTCGGCGAGCACCATAGCCTCATTCAAATTGTGGGTAACAAAAAGCACCGTTGGCCGCGCGCGCGCGCACAGCCGCCGCAGCAGCGCGCGCAGCTGATCGGCAGCCAGCGGGTCGAGCGATACGAACGGCTCATCCATCAGCAGCAGCCACGGCTCGACCACAAACGCCCGCGCCAGCGCCGTGCGACGCTGCATGCCGCCGGAGAGGTGGTTTGGCCAGGCATCGCGGGAAGCGCGCAGCCCGACCTCGTCGAGCAGGCTGTCCGCGCGCGAAACATAGCTGCGATCGCGCGCCAGACGCTCGGCTTCCGCCAGCCGCACGTTCTCGCCCACCGTGAGCCACGGCATCAGCCGCGGTTCCTGGAACACCATGCCCAGGCCCGAGGGTGACTTGCCGGGCACGGCCAACGGCGCGCCGTCGTAGCGAATCGCGCCGGTGTAGTCGGCATCCAGCCCGGCAACCATGCTCAGCAGCGTCGTCTTGCCCACGCCGGAAGGCCCGACAATGGCGACGAATTCGCTGCCGGCGACGGTGATGTCGACATCGGCCAGCACCACGGCATCATCGAAACGTTTTTCGACGACATGGATGTGCAAGCCTTTCATTCGCGCCACCGCATCGCGCGTTTTTCCAAGGGCCGCAGCACGCCGGCTTCGATGACCATGACGACGGCTGCAAACGCCAGCGTGTACGCCAGAATGCTGGTGATGTCGAAATACTGAAAAAACACGGACAGCTCAAAACCCACGCCATTGCTTCGTCCCAACAGCTCGGCCACCAGCACGATCTTCCAGATCAGCGCCAGACCATTTCGGGCCGAGGCGACAAGGTACGGATAAAGCTGCGGCAGGATCACCCGGTACAACGTCGTTGTGCGCGGCACGTGATACACCTGCGCCACCGCCAGCAAACGCGCGTCGATCGCCCGCGTGCCTTCGCGCACGGTCACCACCACGACGGGAATCTTGTTGAGGGCCACGGCCACAATCACGGCGACTTCCGTGAGCCCGAGCCACAGGTAACACAGAATGATGATCACCAGCGCCGGTATGTTGAGCACAAGCGTCAGCGGGCCATCCAGCAACAGGTTGAGCTTGTGCGAACGGCCCATCATGAAACTGATCACGGTGCCCACGCTCATGGCCACGACGAACGCGGCGAGCACCCGCGCCATGGTGATGCCCAGCTCCAGCGGAAGCTGACCGCTGCGCGTGTCGCGAACCACCGCGGCGAGCACCGCGACCGGCGTGGGCAGCATGTTGCTGCCCGCCAGTTGTGCGGCGATTTCCCAAACCACCACCAGACCAGTCAACGAGGCGCTCCGCCACAGCCAGCCGCTGCTTCGGCGCTTGTCGCCCGGACTCGCGCGATGACCGATAAAACTCATGGCCGACGAAATCCGCTCCAGAACACATCCGCCGGCAGCTCGCTTTTTCCATCGGTGAGTTCGCCGTGGCTTTCTTCAGCCACCAGATGGAACAGTTGCCCGGCGGCCTCGATTTCGGGCGCGCCGAAGTGGCTGACGATGCCATCGCGGTAACCCTGTCGGATCGCGGCAAAGACCGCATCGTTTTCGGGTTCGACCTTGCTGCGCAGCGGCTGCCAGGCCGCATCGGAGCTTGCCAGCGCCTGCTTGGCATCGTATGTGGCGGCGATGAAGGCCCGCGGGGCATCCCCGTGAGTGGCCGCCCAGCGCTGCGAAAACACCCAGCCCAGCAGCGGCGGGTCGGTCTTGACGCCCAAGCCCTTGAGCATCTGCGCCACCGTCATCACCGGCTGCATGCCCTGTGCAACGAGGCGCGAGCTGTATTGCCAGAAATTGATCGCGGCCGGAAGCTCGCCATCGAGCATCAGGTGATTAAGCAGCGGCGCGGCGGCAAACTGCGGCTTCGCGGCAGTCTGCAAATCGATGCCGTACGTCTTGCGCGCGTAGGCACGCGCGATGAGCCAGCTCTTGTCCACCGGGCCGCCCGCCACGCCGAAACGTTTGCCGTTGAGGTCGGCGAGCGAATGGATGCCTGCTTTCGGATTGGCGACAACCTCGCCGACCGCCCGGGAAAACGGAACAAACTGATAATTCTGACCGCGCGATCGCAGCGCCGCGACCCAGAACCAGTCCGAGACGACAAGGTCGACGCTGCCGCTGAGCAACGCCACCTTCATGGCGTTCTCCGAAGCCAGCGGCACCACCTCCAACCGGATACCGTGTTTACTTGCCAGACCCAGCCGCTGGACAGTATCGATTTCCCATCCGACCGAGCCGAACTCGAGCACGCCCACCCGCAGTTGAGGAACGTCGTGCGCAGTCTCTGCGAACGCCACAGCGCTCGGCATCATCGTGAGGAGCGCGGCGACAACCAGCGCGAAGACGCGCGTGATGAAATGCGTCGATGTCGTGTGAACGCTCGCCCGCCAGTCTTTCATAGGGCCACCTCTGTTACCCATACCGACGCGTCACGCTGAGCTCTCACGATCTGCGCCGATTTGATCGTCCCGCAGCGTAGCGGACCCTGAGCGGCGAGACGAAAAGCGTGTGGCGCGGGTTGCGCAACAGGCATGCCGTAACCGGCTGCATCCGTGGAGATGCATACAAACAGCATTCGGATCCCTTCCAACTTCGGCCGCCGAGTTGTCGTGCGAAAGTGCGTCGGCTGCGTCTGGCCTGTAGCCGGCGCTGAAACATTCCACCGCGGATACACGCGGCCCGCGATTCAACCAGCAACACTCTGCGAACCGGAAGGGCAACAGCATCGAACGCCGGCGGGCATGGCTCGCAGGTAGCGAATGGGGGCGACGGCAGCTGCTGCGCACCCATTCAAATCCAGATCCGGGATCAGCTTCAGGGCACAAGCGCGACCTTATCCACCGCGGGCTCGGGCGACCCTTGCTCCGCGGTGCCGGGCAGGCACGCCGAAGTTCAGCGTGCCTTGATGCGTCGGACCGCGGAGCCATGGCCACCGAGCCGTCACCCGTATCGACGAGGGTTACCGCGCATTCGCACCATCCCACGGCGACGAAGTGTTGCCATGGCATACCTTCGCCAGTGCCTGGTGCTGGGCAGTCCACACTTCAACGGCCGCGCGAGAGTTGAGGATCGGCGCACGATCGATGCTTGTCTGGTCCTTCGCGTTCATCGACTTGATCCAGGCGATGATTTTCCAGAGGTCGCCCGATTTGGTAATCGTCGTGCCGCCTTGCTGCGGCATCAGGGCTGGTGTCTCCGGGCTTATCCGCGCGAAACCCGCCTCCTGCAGTTTTTTGCTTCCCAGTGCAACGAGTCGGAACAAGGTGTCGTCACTCGGGCCATAAATCCACACCCCATTGTTGAGTGGCGGGCACATGCCGCCGCCACCGTTGCCGCCGTGGCAGGCGTTGCAGCCGTGATTGAGAAATTGCTCGTGACCCTCGGAAGCGACGGTGATGTTTGCCGAATCGTAGGGGTTTTTCAGCGAACCTTTCGGGGCCTTCGTGACCACATCCACCGGGTTGTCGTCGTAGCCCGTGATCTGGTTGACGACTTCCGTTTTGGCCACCTCGTTGGTCCAGGTTCCGTTCGCTACCTTGTCCTGCAAATCCGAAAATTCGACCCGATCCAGCTGACCGTCACCGTTCTCATCGGCGGCCTTGAAGTTCAGGTTGGGCATCGCAGCCAGGGCTTCCTTTTCGGTCACTATGCCGGTGTGCCCCGTGTCCATGGACTCGTACGTTGCCGGGACATGAATGCTTGCGGCACTCGCCGGAGCAGCGGGCGAACTGGCCGAGCTATTCGTGGCGAGGGCCAGGCCGATACCGGCTACGGCGAGGGAAGCAACAGCGGTGAAGCTATACAGGGTCTTGCGTAACATTGGACTCTCCTTCGAATAGCCGTACGAATCAATCATCTTGTGCGGGTGCTTGGGCACCCCCGTAACTGCGCGTCGCGTGGTAATCGCTCAGGGCACGATGGCAATGCCCCACGGCAAGCGACCGACGTTTACCGAAACCTCGGGTTTGAGCGATTTGGCATCAACGACCGTCACATCGTTGGTGAAGCCGTTGACGACATAGAGCTTTGACCCATCGGGGGACAGCGCCATGTGCCACGGCCGTTGTCCCACGACGATGTAGTCGCTCACCTTGTATGTCTTCGTGTCGACCACGGCGACGTGGTTCGCCGGCCCCAGCGCAATGAACGCCCGCGAGCCGTCCTTCGACATCACGATGTCCACCGGCTGGATGAACTCCGCACGCATCCCGGGGATCGCAAAGCTGATCGTCTGCACGAGCTGGTGAGTAGCCACATCGATCACCGATACCGTGCCGCCAACCTCGGAGGATGCCCAGACGTAACGGCCGTCGGGCGTAAACGTGGCCACGCGCGGACGAGCACCCACCAGAACGGTGGCGACCAGTTTCAGCGTCTTGTTGTCGATGAAATGGACCAGGCTGCTGCCTTCGGCGGTCGCCACCGTGATCTGATTGTCCGGGCTCACGCGCATACCTTCGGGTTCCGAGCCCACGGAAATCTGCGCAAGCACTTTGCCGGTCATCGCTTCCAGCACGGTAACCTGCGAGTTGTCCTCGTTGGCGATGTAGACCCGGCTGCCGTCGTTGCTCAAAGCGAGCAATTCCGGATCTGCCCCCGATGGCAGCTGGCGCGTCACGGCGAGCTTGGCCACATCGATGACATCGATCCGGTTGCTGTCACCCACGCACACGTAGACCCATTTGCCGTCCGGCGACGCCACGACGCCGCGCGGGCGCTGACCGGTGGGTATGGTCTTGATCGTCTTCAGCGTGGTGCTGTCCAGCACAGTCACCGTATTGCCGCGCTCGTTGGTGACGAACAGCGTCGCCGACCATGCCGGCGGCGCCGCCAGCATCAGCAGCAGCAAACACATCGCGGCAAAGCGCGCGTGAGGTCGCTTGGGGTTGGCTGTCTTCATTTGGCGAACTTGCACTGGCTTTGCGGTTGGTCGAAACCGAGGGTATCGGTGTTGTACACGGGATGCAGAAAACCCGGCTGTGGCGAGACCGATACCAGCGACAGCTGATCCATCAGCAGGATCGGCTGTCGCAACTGGTTGTCCCAGGCGCGGAAGTTCATGCCCTCGCCCTTGTAGCCGGCGAGCTTGAGGTTGTCGGCGCTGATGTATTTGCGGATCGCCTCGACGTTGCGGGCGTTGCCCTGCTTCACGGCCATGTCCAAAAGACTCGCCGCAAGCCAGCCCTCGTAGTCACGCACCGTGATCTCACGATTCGCAAGCTTCAGAAAATCGTCGTGCAGCGTCTCCGCGGCGTAGGATTCGTACGCCGCGCCCCACGCCGTCGCCTCGAGGCCGTCGGTGCCCACGACGGGCCGCGGATCGGTGGTCCGGTATTGCAGGTAGACCCCGAAGGAATTGGTCTCGTCGGCGACGAAGGCGACATCGTAATCCGGTACGCCGCGCGTCAGCATCGGCATCTGCGTCTGGATTTCCTGATAACCGGTATCCACGCGGCGCGCGCCGGTCTGCAGCTCGTACGCGCGTTCGGCCACGATCTGGGCACCGTAGAGTTTGGCCGAACGCGTGATGTCGTTGGCATACTCCACGTCCGCCGGATGCTGGCCGCGCACGAGAAACCAGCGCGTCCATTTCTTCCACACCAGATACTGCGCCAGGGCGTCGGTCAGCATCGCGTCGCTGGGAATCAGGTGGAAAACATCGAGGCGACACTGGGTCTGGCGCAGTACGTCATCGCGCGCGCGGATATTGAGGATGATCGCGCCTTTCGCTTCCGGCAAATCGGCGACCGCGAGCAAGTCCGGCGCTTTCAGGTCAGCGATGATCAGGTGCTGACCGGATGCCAGCATTTTTTTGGCCGCCGCGACCGCGTCGCCATCTTCCGGCACCATCGTTTCGTCCAGCACAAACTTCAGGCCCAGGAATTTTCCGGCCTGATTGTTGTAGTTGGTCCCCAGACGCACACCGGCAAGCCCTTCGTCAGGAATGACCGCGGGTTTAAGCAGCGACAGCGGCGCCGGCTCACGGTAGGCCTTGCCCAGATACGCGTAGTGCGTGACGAATTCGCTGCTTTTGGCTGCACTGCCGCCCACGCCCGGCTTGCTGGCGTTCTTACTGACTGGCGTTGCCAAGCCGGCCGCCGCGAGCGTCGAAGCAAGCACGGCGGCCACGATGGTGGCTTTGACACGTCGCCTCATGGTGGCGGCTCCGCCTTAGCAGCGCTTGAACTGTGCGCGGGCGCGAAACGGCTCATCACGTCGAGTGTCTGTATGGATGCATCGCTGCCATTTTCTTTGGCGACATCGAGCGCGGTCTTGCCGTCATCGGCACGAGCGTCGACCTTCGCGCCGGCCTGGATCAGCAAACCGACCAGCGGCGCGTTGTCGTGACCGGCCGCCACCATCAGCGCCGTGAGTCCGCTCTTGCTGCGGGCGTCCGCGTCAGCACCCTTGCTGACCAGCAGCTGGCCCACCTGTTGCGGGGAAACCCCGTCACTGAGGAACAGGCCGTCGTCGACCGGAACATTGCCGCTCTTCTGCGCCTCGAGATGTCGCGCCACGATCATCAGCGGCGTCAGGCGATTGTCACCGCACGCCGCATTTGGCGAGGCTCCCGCATTGAGCAGCGCGTTAGCCGCCAAAAAGCTGCGATTGGCCAGCGCAATGCAGAGCGGGGTCAAGCCCTGGGGATCTGTCGCCGTCAGGCTGGCGCCGTGCTGTAGCAGCGCCTCCACCGACGGCACGTGATCGCGGTAGGCCGCCGCCATCAGCGGCGTCAGGTCATCCCCGTTGCGTGCGTTGGCATCCGCGCCCAGCTGAAGCAGCAACTTGACGCTGTCCGAATCGCGGGCGCTGGCGGCAGCGGTCAGCGGGGTAGAGCCCATCGAGTCGCGTGCGTTGAGATTCGCCCCGTGCGCTGCCAAAAACTTGATCCGCGCGGCGTCGGAGGCCACCACCGCCTGTGCCAATTCGGCGTTTTGATTGCCGCCTGCAGCAACCGATTTCTTGACGTCCTGCAAGGTGACGACTTCGCCGGGAGTCGTTTGCGACGTGTCGATGTGAGTCAGATCTGCATCGAGCGGCTGCTGGTAGCGCGCGTAGCCGCTGGCGCCTTTGGAATAGGGGCCATGCGAGGGCAAGCTGCCCTGAACCAGGCATTCGCTGCACTGAACCAGGGGAACGCCAAAGTCGTCAAGAATGGCTTTGATCTTGTCAGCCGATGCATCCAGGGCATTGTCCAACGCATATTTGAGAACCACGTCGTTTTCGCGCACGCCGATGGCCATGGCGTATTCCAGCTGCACGTCGCTGGACATCAGGTTCACTGGCTGCAGCGCGATCGGCGCGTGCTTCTTGGCCTTGGCGTAGCCGGCGAAGGGTCCCCACACTCCGACCACGTCGAGCTGACCGCTCGCTATCTGGTCAACCTGTCGCCATTGCTGCAGGGCGCCATGGTTGCTTTCGGTGTCGTAGCTGACGGTCAGCACATGGAGATCGTTCTTCATCCCGTTATCGGCGAGCGCCTGGCGCACGGCGGATGTCTGGTACACGCCCACGCGGAGTTTTTTGAGCGCAGGGTCGTTGAAGCTCTTGATATGAATGCCGCTGTTCTCGCCGGACGCGAAAACGTAGGTCGAGCGGTAGATCGGATCGGTCATCAATACGCCGGAAACGCTGTCCGGTATATCGAC
>CBAAAD010000033.1:0-13485 GCA_964658785.1 uncultured Methylobacterium sp. | reverse complement strand
GGTGCCGGTGCCGGCGCCGGTGCCGCGGGCGCTGCCGCAGGCGTGCCTATCTGCGGCAGTATCCAGCGCTCGAAAGCGCCCGCCTTTTCACTGCCCAGGACGCTGGCCATTAGACGAACTCATCGCCGCTGGCGGCCAGACTGATCTGACCGGCGTCGGCGAGCCGGCGCGCGATGGTGAGCACTTCCTTTTGCGCCGCGTCGACATCGCTGAGCTTGACCGGTCCCGTGACTTCAAGATCGTCGCGCAGCATTTCGGCCGCGCGCTTGGACATGTTGGCGAAGATTTTTTCGCGCACCGCCGGCTCGGCGCCTTTCAGGGCCGTGACCAGGCGCGCCGAAGGCACTTCGCGCAGCAAGGCCTGCATGCTGCGATCGTCGAGGTCGGCGAGATCTTCGAAGACGAACATCAGTTCTTCGATGCGGCCGCTGAGGGTGGAATCCTGGCTGCGGATCGCCGTCATCAGCTCCGCTTCGCGGCTGGTTTCCATCGCATTGAGAATGGCCGCCGCGGCCTTCAGGCCGCCCACGCTGGCCGACTTCAGTTTGTTGGAAGTGCCGGAAAACTGGCGCTCCATGATTTCGTCCAGCTCATTGAGCGCGTGCGGCTGCACACCGTCGAGATTGGCGATGCGCATGACCGCGTCGCTGCGCGTGCGCGAGGGCAGATAGCCGATCACCTCGGCGGCCTGATCAGGCTCCAGGTGAGCGAGCACCAGCGCAATGATCTGCGGATGCTCCATGCCGATCATCTCGGCAATGGCCCGGCTTTCCATCCATTTTAGCGACTCCAGGCCCTTGCTCGAGCGGCCCAGCAGGATGCGGTCGATCAAACTGCCGGCCTTGGTTTCACCCAGCGCGCTGACCAGCATCTTGCGAATATATTCCTCGGTGCCCACACCCAGCGAGGTCTGCCGGCCGATATCCTCGTTCAAATGACCGAGCACGCTTTCGACCTGATCGCGCGACACTTTCGTGAGCGTGGCCATTGCGCTACCCACGGCCTGAACGTCGCGCGCACTGAGATGCTTGAGCACTTCTGCCGCGTCCTGCTCGCCGAGGGTGAGCAGAAGGATGGCGGCGCGCTGGGCACCCCCAATATGCATCGAATCAGCTGCCATCGTCGCCTACCCAGTTCATGACGACCTGCGCGACCTGCTTCGGATTTTCCTGGACCAGCTTGCGAGCCTGGCTGATTTTCTGTTCGTAAGCCATGGACTGGATCTGCGGCGAGCTGATGCGCACCGTGTCGTCGCGCTCGTCCATGCGATCGTCATCGGCGATGCGCACGGACATCGAAGGCATCGGTCCGGGCAACGCCGCGAGCGGCTCCGGCGCGCGCATCAGGCCCTTGAGCATCGGGCGCAGCAGGCCAAAGGCAATCAGCAGCGCGATCAGAATGCCCACGCCCTGCTTGATCAGATCCATCATGCCCGGGCGCTCCCAGAACGGCTGGACAAAGGGCGCCGCGTCCGCCGGCGTTTCGGTGAAGGCCTGATTGATCACGCTGACTGTATCGCCGCGCTGTGCGTCGAAGCCCACGGCGTTCTTGGCCAGGTCGGTGAGGTGCTGGATGTCCTGCGCGCCGAAGGCCACGCTCTTGCCCTTGCCGTCCAGCGCCGCCTTGTTGTCGACCAGCACGGCCACGGAGAGCCGCACCAGCCGGCCAGCCGGATCGCTGACGTGGCTGATGGTGCGACCCAGCTCGTAGTTGCGCGTCGAACTCGACGAGGTCTGGCTGGGCGCCGAGGCCTGCGCGGTGGCGGCCGCGGCACCTTTCGCCGCAGGATTCGCACCGGCGACATTCGGCTTGGCCGCGGTCGGCTGTGGCGCGCCGTTGGGCGGCTGATTGCTCAGCGCGCCGGCGATGGCACCGCCCACGTCATCGCGCTTCTGTTCGGTGCTGGTCTGCTCGCTGCGCACGGCCGGATTGGCGTTGTCGTAACTTTCGGTGGCTTTTTCGGTCTGGCTGAAATCCAGATCGGCATGCACTTGCGCGCGCACGCGGCCGACACCGACCAGCGGCGTAAGCAGCGTTTCGATGCGCTGGGCGTAGCTGTTCTCCATCCGGGTGGCCAGGCGCAGACGCATGTCGCCTACCGCGCCGGGGCTGTCGGGATCGGTCGCCGTGAGCAGCGCGCCCTGCTGGTCGACCACGGACACCTGGGCCGGATCCAGATCGGGGACGCTGGCCGAAACCAGATGCACGATCGCGCCGACCTGGCTGCCGTCGAGCTGGCGCCCGGGGTAGAGCGTCAACAGCACCGATGCGCTGGCCGGACGGTTGTCGCGAATGAACGCCGAGGTCTTCGGCAGCGCCAGATGGACCCGCGCCGCCCGCACAAACTGCAGTCCGGCGATGGTGTTGCCAAGGTCCGTTTCCAGCATCTGCTGATAACGCGTGCTTTCGGCCAGATCGCTCATGCCGAAGGGCGAATCGCTGGCCGGCAGCACACCGCCGGCCGTGCTGCCCTGTGGCAAGCCCTGGCTGGCCAGTCGAATGCGGGTATCGGGTATCGCGTCAGCCGGAACCGAGATGGAGGCGCCATCAGCACCTAATTTGTACGGCGTGTTGCTCGCTTGCAGCGCCTGCGTGACGCTGGCGGCATCCTTCGGATCGAGCCCCGCATAAAGCAGCGCGTAATTGGGGCCACGCGACCACAGCACGATCGCCACGCCAAACGCGACCGCAGCAGCAACGCCGAACAGCAGCATAAGCAGCCGGGTTGCCGGGTTGCGCAGAAGTCCTTTCAGCGGATCCAGGCGCGAACCGATCCCTGACGATGTGATGGCGTTGTCGGCCATAAATGCTCTCGTCGTTACGACGCCAAAGGCGTCAGGAGGTGATCCGGGATCAGACCGGCATGTTCATGATGTTGGTGTAGGCATCGGTCAGCTTGTTGCGCACCTGCACCAGGGCACGGAAAGACAGATCGGCTTTCTGCCCGGCTATCACGGTGCTGCCGATATCCGCTCCGGCATCACCGCGCTCGAACGCGTTGATCTGCGTCTGCGCCGCCGACTGGCTGTCTGCCACCGCGGCTACCGAGCGCTTGAGCAGCGAGCCAAAATCGAGCCCGTTGATGCTACCTGGTGCGTTACCTAGCGTTCCCATCGACGTTTCGGAGGCCATGGGGGACGCCTGGCTGCCGAGCTGGCGCAGCTGCAGGAGAACGCTGTTGACGTCAATTTGGCTCATGTCGGTTTTCCAACGCTAGACCGGGATTGAGGGGGATAAAGCACAAGCCATGCCACGGCGTGAAAAGCTCATCACGGTGTGATGGCGTTGGTCTGCAAACCGTATTTGCGCAGCTTTTCCACCAGCGTGGTGCGCTGCATCCGCAGCAGTTTTGCCGCGCGCGCCACTACGCCGTCGGTGAGATCCAGGGCCTGTCGGATCAACCCGACCTCGATGTCGGCCAGATGGTCTTTGAGATCCACGCCGCCTTCCGGCAGCAGCATCTCGCTGTCGCTCGACAGGCTCGAACCGGTCAGGGCCAACGTCGGCGCTTTATCCATCCACGCCAGCAAACCGGCACTTCCCGCGTCTTCGGTGGAGGACGCGCCGCGATATTTTTCCGGCAGATCCGCGGCGCGCACTTCGCTATGCGGATAGAGAATCGCCAGCCGCTCGACCAGGTTGGAAAGCTCGCGCACGTTGCCGGGCCAGCGGTATTGACGCAGAGACTGCAGGGCGCTGTTGCTGAAGCGCACGCCGACCAGGCCGCGCCGCAAGAGGCGCAGGTTGAACTCAGAGATCAGCGTAGGCAGATCTTCCAGATGCTGATGCAGCGCCGGCATTTCCAGCGGAAAAACGCTCAGCCGGTAATACAGGTCTTCACGGAATCGGCCGTCGGCAATGGCCTGCTCAAGATTGCGATGGGTCGCGGCGATGATCCGCACGTTACTGCGCAACGTGCGCGTGCCGCCCACGCGTTCGTAAACGCGCTCCTGCAGCACCCGCAAAAGCTTGACCTGCATCGGCAGGCTCATGTCACCGATTTCGTCCAGAAACAGCGTGCCGCCCTCGGCCAGCTCGAAGCGGCCCTTGCGGGCGCTGATCGCGCCGGTGAAGGAGCCCTTCTCGTGACCGAACAATTCGCTTTCCAGCAACTCGGCGGGGATGGCGCCGCAGTTCACTGCAATAAAAGGCTTGTCCCGACGCGGGGAGCAATCGTGCACGCTGCGTGCGGCCATTTCCTTGCCGGTGCCGGATTCACCCAGCACCAGTACGTTCGAATCGAACGGTGCGACCTGGCGGATCAAGGCATTGACCTTGCCCATCGCCACGGAGTCACCCACCAGTAGCGTGCTGGTCGGCGCCGGCAGCGTCGGGGCCGGCGTATGCAGACGGCGAATCGCCTCGGCCAGGGATTCATAGCGCAAAGGAAATTCCAGCAATTCCAGGCGGCCTGCGAAACCGGAACCAGGCGCGGCCAGCGACGTTGCATACGGGGAGTCGGCGCAGACAAGTGCCAACAAACGGTCGTTGTGCTGCTGCAGCACGCCCAGTGCCTGACGGCCCTCGTCCTCATCGACGAAACTGCCCAGATAGGCCACACGCCAGTCTTCCGGTGCCAGGTCAATCGCCTGGCCGGCATCCCAACGCTGGGCGTGATAACCGAGAAACTGCAACGCCGAAACGATGTTGACGGCGCGCGCGTCATCACGCTCCATCACAAGAAAGCTGCCGTTATGCATGATCTGAACACCCTTTTGCTTACTGCCAAACGAACACGGTCCAATCCACGCCGTGTTTGCCCCTCGTGCGTCAGCGATCCATTGCGACACCTGTGAGGTCCTATCAGCAAGGAACAGGCCAAGTTTTTCTGGCAAGGGCATCGCCCAACGAAAACCGGCGGACAAAAAAGTCGCCCGGCCACGGAAAGCAGCGCGTGAAGCGGGCGTGAAGGGTTGATTTAGATCGATATATATTTAAGTCAAAAAACGTTCGCCGAGGACCGGCCCGGGTGCAAATAAAAACGGCAACGTCAAATTTTTCGCCATTGACGGCCAGAATAGGTGACGGGGATCACTTTTTAGGTCCGTGCGCGTGCGGACCTTCACATACCCGTTGCGCGCGCTTCTGCCACTTTTCGTCGGTGGTGACGAAAAACGAACCTTTCCAGCCCGTCTTCGACCATTTCACTCGACTCAATGAAGGCGATAAAGGCCGAACCGTCATCCAGCCGACGCTCCAGGTGACCAGGCAGTTCGAGCGGCAGAGCACGACAGGCGTCGAAATGAAGACGCACCAGCAAGGGATGCTCGGTCGCCGGCAGCACGCTTTGAGGGACCAGGACACCCAGCGCGTTGAAACGGATCGGGTGCTGGCCCGGTAATTGCGCAATCGGAATCAGCAGTCGGTTGACCACTTCCATCAGGACGTTGATCTTGCTGTCCATGCGGAGCAGCTCCTGCATCAGCGGATTGTCGTCGTCGCTTCCGCCCTCGGCCCGCCGCTCATCCAGCGACGCCAGCGCCCGCAGCACGTGCAGATTGCGCTCGCTGTAGCCGGCCAGCGCCTCGGGCGTGTTCTCCAGCGGGTCCACCGCCATGTGCAAACTGCCTTCGTAGGCCATCCGCTCTGAGAATTCCGACCATTTATCGTCGCGCATCTGCCTCTCCTGACGCTGCCAGTAAACCGGCACGGCGGCTCGGTCGACAGGCCCATTTCTGCGGCGCATCGTTCCAGCAGACGCGCATTCAATGACCTTACACCCGGGCGTTGTTCACTCGGAAGAGGCGATATATACGCTCAAGGCGCGATGGTTGTACTGGTGCTGGCCCAATTCACGCTCCACCGCACCGCGCGCCGTGGCGGCGTGCTCCAGCAGGCGTTCGTTGTGCTGTTGCAGCGCGACCAGCAGGTCGTGGCTGCGCGGGTCCAAACGGTGCTGCTGGATGAGCGGCTGCCGCTCGGCATCCAGTTCGACGACGTGTTCCCACTGCCCTTCATCCGCGGCGCTCAGCATTTGCGCGGTGATGTCCAGGGCGCGCTGCAGGCCGGCGTCGTTCGTATCACTCATGGCCGCACGGCCGACTTCGATTCCTGTTGCGCGAGAAAATCGCCGCGGATGGCCTGCCATCCCTCGCGAACGGGCGCTATCAGCCGCTGGCATTCGTCCAGCGCCGCCAGATCATCGTTCAGCTGCGCGAACAGCAGGCGACGAATCACGTAGTCATAAAGAGCATCAAGCTGCTGCGTCAGTTTCGGCGCAACGGCGTGATCCAGGCTTTCGCGCAGCTCGGTGAGAATGGCGATGGCCTTGGAAAAACTCTGGCCCTTGGCCGGCAGATCCTGATGCAGGATATGGCCGCGCGCCTGATTGACCCGATCCACCAGACCATCGAGCAGCATGCCGATGAGCTGATGCCGGTCGGCACCCTCGACACTCCCTTGTGCACTGGTCTGGCGATACAGAGAGCCGGCACTTCGCATCATGGCGTAACTCATAACGCTTCCTTAGATAGTCAGTTCTTGGTCGTGCTGCTGGTACCGTTCAACGCCGCCAGCGACTGGGTCAGATAGGAGCTGGTGTTGTTGAGCGAAGAAATCAGCGTATCGAGCGCCGTGTATTGTTCTGTCAATTGCTTTTGGTACGTTGCCATGCGCGCATTAAGCGCCGTGGTCAGCGACTGCTGATGGGTGACATCGCTGTTGAGGCTATTGATGCGGGTCTGCAGAATGCCGTTGCTGCTCGTATAGCCATTGATGCTGCTGGTGAGCTTGGTGGCGAGGCCGTTCGCGCTGGCGAACAGATTCTGCACCGCGGTGGGGTTTTTCAGGGCCGTCGCGAGCTTGCCGTTGTCCAGCGACATCGTGCCGTCGGCTTTGCGGGTTATGCCCAGGTTGGCCAGCGAACCGATGGTGTTGTTGCTGACCGTGCTGCCCACGATGCCCGAAATCTGCCGCTGGATCGAGGCCAGCGTGCTGTCACCCAGCAGTACGCCAGAGGCGTGCGTGGTGGTGTCGTAGCTGCTCAGCGTACCGACCATGCTGGTGTAACTATTGTAGGCGCTGACCAGATCATTCACCGCCGTGCTGATCGGCGAGGTGTCCTGCGCAACGGTCAGCGTCGACGTGCCGGTCGCTGCCAGATTGAGCGTCACGCCGGTCAGGGCGCCGCTGACCGCATTGGTCGCGCTGCTGACCGAGACGCCATCGATGGTGAGCTGCGCGTTGCTGGCCTCGCTGCTGCCGGGCGTATTGAGCGCATTGGCCAGGCTGCTCAGCCCGCTGCTGCTGCTGGCGTCGGTGCTGACGCTGAACCCGTTGGCCACGCCGGTTTTGGCCGACGTCAGCACCAGCTGCGACCCGTTGACGCCGACGACGATGCTGGCCGACACCCCGGGGTTGCTGGTCGAGTTGTTGATGGCGGTGGCAATGCTGCTCAGGCTATCGGTCGCCGACACCGCCAGGTTCAGGGTGTTGGCGCCAACGGTGATATTGAGCGTGCCGCTGCCCACCGGCGCGGACGTGCTTTGCGGGCCGCTCAGACGCTTCTGCGCAGTGGCCAGCGAGGAGACGTTGAGGTTGTACGTACCCGGCGTGGCATTGGGCAGCGTCGACGCCGTGCCGACAGCCGCCGTGCCGAGGCTGGCGTTGTAGGTACTGTAGGTGGTGCTGGACGTCAGCTCGGCCAGCGCCGCCTGCAAAGAGCCCAGGGCCGTATTGAGCCCGGTAAGGCCGGCGATCTGGTTCTGATCCTGCTGGGTCTGCGCGGCGATTTGCGCCTGCGGGCCGGCCTGTTTGGAATTGACCAGGGCGTTGATGATGGCTGTCACGTTCAGCCCGGAGCCGATGCCGAGGGAACTGAGCAGACCGGTGCCGCTGATGCCGCCGCTAGCGCTTCCCGTGGCTGCGGCCGATGACGTCGAGGTGCTCGCCGTCACCGTGCTGAGCGATGACCCGGTACTTGAGATGCTGCTCATGAAAGCCTCGCAAAATCGAACTCTGGTTCATTGCGGCGTTATTTGCCGTCATCACCAAGTAGCCGGAAAAAACCACGCCGTGCGAAGTTTTTACCTGCCACTCGCGTGGGATTTCTGGCGGAAACCGCACCGCCAGAGTGCCCTAAGCAAAAACCCGGCCATGGCGTTAAGCCATGGCCGGTTCAAACCTGTTACTGGAGCAGTTTCAGCACCTGCTGCGGCTGCGAGTTGGCCGTGGCCAGCACCGAGATACCGGCCTGCTGCAACACCTGGGCCTTGCTCAGATTGGCCGTTTCCTGGGCGAAGTTCGCGTCCTGAATCGAGCTTTGCGAGGCCTGCAGGTTGGTCGACTGTGAGCTCAGGGTCGAGATGGTCGACTGGAAACGGTTCTGAATCGCGCCCAGCGTGCTGGAGAAATTGCTGACCGTGGTCAGCGCCGCATCGACGCGGGAGATCAGGGCGTTGGCGTTGTCCACCGAGAGCACGTCGCTACCCTGCAGCGAACCGCCTGCCGAGATGCTTTCGCCGGCGGTGTACGAGCCGGTGGAGGTCGCCGCGCTGGCGCCGGTGCCAGTAACACCATTGTAGGTTGCCGAGCTGGTGAGGCTGCTGCCGGTGCCAGCGACCGACGTCGCGCCAGCCGTACCGCCAGAGACCGCCAGCGTGCCGGAGGAGAAGATGTTGATGCCGCCACTGGCATTGACCGCCGCGCTGACGCCCGACAGACCCGTCGCGTTGATGGCATCGGCCACATCCTGCGCGCTGCTGGCGGTACCGGACAGGGTCACGGTGGCACCGTTGGCACCGGTGAGGCTGATGCTGGAAAGATTGAGCGTCGTCGCGTTGCCGGAGGCATCGACGAAGTCGCCGCTCAGGCTGCCGGTGGACACTTCGGACACCTTGCCGACCTGGCTGGTGGTGACGCCCTGGCCCAGATTGACGTCGATCGTCTGGCCCACGTTGGCGCCGATCTGGAACGACAGGCTACCGGCCTGACCATTGAGCACGTTGGTGCCGTTGAAGCTGGTCTGGTTGGCGATGCGGGTGATTTCTGACAGGCGCTGCTGGACTTCGGTGTTGATCGCCGCACGGTCCGAGCTCTGGTAGGTGCCGTTGGCCGCCTGCACCGCGAGATCGCGGATGGCCTGCAGGTTGGAGGTGACCTGGGTCAGCGCCGAACCGGCGGTCTGCGCCAGATTGATGGCATCGCTGGCGTTGGTGCTGGCCTGGGCCAGACCGCCGATCTGGGTCTGGAAGCGGCTGGCGATGGCAAAGCCAGCAGCGTTGTCGGCCGCGCTGTTGATCTGCAGGCCCGAAGACAGACGCTCGGTGGCTTGTGACAAAGCGTTTTTCGACTTCGTCAGATTGTTCTGCGCATTGAGCGACGAGATGTTGGTGTTGATGACCAGTGACATGAGTAATCTCCTTTAGGGAACCGAAAGCCGGTTTGTCGAGTTGGACGCATTCCGGCGGGGTTTCTGGCAAAAATGGATTACCAGCCGCCTCGAGAAAGTTTTCGGCACCTGCGGGAAATACTTTAGAGCCGCCGTTGCGGACAAGCATATCGAGCCATGGTTTTCAAGGTCGCTGCGCTCGAATGTGGGGACGGCTTGTCCTTGCCGCTGCCCACGTCTTGCCGCTGGACCAGGCGAGGTTATCGGCGAAACGAGGCGAGACTGGATCGCATGGCCGGCGCCTACGGATAGCGCACTGAAGTGATTGGCATCATGTTTGCTGAAGGTTCCGCATGGCCGTGCCAATGCGACGGAAAACCGTCGCCATGACATGGGCTTTGAGATTGCCGACCAACCATGGGGACGCCACGATGTCATCGATCGCCACGCGACAACAAGCGCACGGCAGTGATTCATGCAGGCACGCCTTTTCACCGTGCCGGGAATCGCTCCAGTGAGCGCGCCCGGCCGCATTCCCCTGCTCGTCGCGCAGCTGCCCGACACCGATGCGTTGCTGCCCTATCTGCGACAGATCGATGCCAATCGCTGGTACACCAACTTTGGCCCCCTCGTGCTGCAACTTGAGCAGCGCTTTGCGGCGAGCTTTGCGCCGACACTTGTCGCGCCGACGGTCATCACCGCGGCCAGCGGCACCGCCGGGCTGGAGCTGGTGCTCAGCGCACTGGAGCTGCCGCCGGATTCGAACGTGCTGCTGCCGGCGCTGACCTTTGTCGCCACGGCCACCGCCGTGATCCGCGCCGGCTATCGACCGTTGATCGGCGATGTCGATCCTTCGACGTGGCTGCTGACACCCGACACCGCCCGCGAATACGTGGCAACCCATCGCGTGGCCGCGGTGATGCCGGTGGCCACGTTCGGCAATCCACAGGACGTCGAAGCCTGGGATGCGTTTGTGGTCGACACCGGCATACCGGTAGTGATCGATGCCGCCGGTGCCTACGGCAATCAGCGCATCGGCCGGCATTGCCATGTCGTTTTCAGTCTGCACGCGACCAAGGCGCTGGCCGCTGGCGAGGGTGGGCTGGTGGTGAGCTACGACCGGACGCTGACCGCAAGCGTGCGTCGCCTGAGCAATTTCGGGATTGACCTGGAACGCGGCAACCAGGTGTTTGTCGCCGGCGAAAACGGCAAGCTCAGCGAATACCATGCCGCTGTTGCGCACGCCGCGCTGGACCAATGGCCGGTGATGGTGGAGCGGCGGCGCGCGGTGCAGTCGCGCTACCAGCACGTGCTGCATCACTACTGCCCCGATCTGCGCATGCAGTGCCGGGCGGAAAACGGCATCTACCCGATTCTGGTGGGGCTGTTGCCACAGGGCCTGCGCGCAAGGGACCTGCAACCGGAACTGCTCGCGCGCGGCATAGAAACACGCCAGTGGTATTGCCCCACGCTGGATCGCCACCCGGCCTTCGCCGCGTATGCTGCCGGGCCGCTGCCGGTGGCGCACGAACTGGCCGAACGCCTGCTCGGCCTGCCCTTCTTCGTCGATATCGAAGAAGCGCAAATGCAACGCGTGGCCTGCGCCATGGCCGAATTGATGCAGGTCGAATCGATGCACGCGGAACCTGCGCAGGCCAAGTCGATTCAAGTAGCGCACGCATGAGCCTGCTCGATCCGACCACGCTTGGCCTGCGCCAGTTCGGCCGCAACGTGCGCATTTATTCGGGCGCCAAAATCATCGGCGCCGAATTCATCACGCTGGGCGATAACGTCATCATCGATGACTTCGTGATGATTTATTCCACCGCGCCGACGGTGATCGGCAGCCATGTGCATATCGCCTCGTTCTGCTCGCTGGTGGGCGGCGGCGAGCTGCGCATCGGTGATTTCTGCGCGCTGTCCTCGGGCGTGCGGGTACTCACCGGCTCGGATGATTTCCTTGGCGGCGGCCTGACCAATTCGACGATTCCGGCGCCGTTTCGTCACGTATCGCGCTCGTATGTGCATGTGGGTCGTCACGCGATGATCGGCACCAACACTGTGCTGTTGCCCGGCACCAGCGTCGGCGAGGGCGCGGTGGTTGGCGCCGGCAGTCTGGTCAACCGTGACCTGGCGCCGTGGGGAATCTATGTCGGCAGCCCCGCGCGGCGCATCCGCGAGCGGCCGAGCGAACAGATTCTGGCGCAGGAGGCGGCTTTGCAGGCCAGCCACCCCTTTCAATGCATCGCCTGAAAACCTGTTCGCCATCTCCAGGCGCGTGCCTGGGCGCCATGCGTCATCCCCTTACCTTTGCAAAGAGCTGCCCATGAGCGGACCGGAACCGTCGATCCAGGACCTTCAGCAGATACAGCTGCTGCAGGCGCAACAGCGCATCGAGTTGATGCAGCAATTCTTCAACGAGCATGGCCTGCGCGAGAAGGGCTACCTGCGCCGCAACGACGCGGCCCGGCTCGAACGCATTCGCGCCAGCGCCCACTATGCCGCAGCGTATGCCGACCAACCGCTGATCTCGGTGATCGTGCCGACCTACAACCGCGCAAAGATCATCATCGAGCGCACGTTGCCCAGCGTATTGCAGCAGGACTACCCGCATTGGGAGCTGCTGATCGTCGCCGACCAAATGGACGAAGCGCAGGCGGCGATGCTGCGCGAGGCGGCCGACGGCGACCCGCGCGTGCGTTTCCATAATCTCAAGCGTCGCGGCAAGTATCCGTCGCTGAAAGGACCGAAGTGGTACGTCGCCGGCACGAAACCGATGAACTTCGGCCTGCGCTGCGCGCGCGGTGCGTGGATCGCGCATCTCGACGACGATGACGAGTTCATGCCCCGGCACCTGTCGAGCCTGCTGCAGGCCGCGCAGACCCAGCGCAGCGAATGGGCGCACAGCAAGGTGCGGTTTATCGACGACCTCGGCCGCGAGCAGGGTCTGGTCGGCAGCGAGATACCGGTACACGGCGTTATCTCGCGCATCGGCAGCCTTTATCACGCCGGTTTGAAAACGTTTCGCTACAACCCCGGCTGCTGGAAATACTTCTATCCAGGCGATTGGGATCTGTGGGAACGCCTGCTGCAGATGGGCGTAACGCACACGCATGTCGCGCAGGCCACGGCGATCCATCACGGCGATTATTTCCGCAGCGACGTGGTCAATGGCCAGAATGCGCTGGCGATCAGCATCGTCCATCGCCCGCCCACGCCCACCGAAGCCTATCGTCAGTGGCTGCAGCCGATGCGATTGAGCCCGATCCAGGTGGCGCTGCAGGAGGCACGTCACGGGCTGGTCCGCGTGCATGTGGTGGTGATCGACGCCGACGGCGACATGGCCGGTCTGCAGCGCAGCCTGTCCAGCCTGAGCGCGCAGCAGTATCAGCCGTCGAGCATCAGCGTGCTCTCGGTCGACAGCCCTGCCCTGGCCGATGGCCTATCGCTGCAGCCGCTACGCGAGGACGCGATCGCCCAGCTCAATGAACTGATAAATGAAAGCGATGCCGAATGGCTGCTGCCGCTGTATGCCGGCGACGAGCTGGCCGAACACGCGCTGCTGCTGCTGGCCGATCGCGTGAGCGCAAAGCCCGAACTGGCGTGCTGCTATGTCGATGAAGACGTCTGGCAAAGCGATGGCTACGACCAGCCGCTTTTCAAACCCGATTTCAACCTCGACCTGCTGCGCAGCTATCCCTATATCGGCCGCACGCTGGCAATCAGCCGGCAGGCGCTGCTGGCACTCGGTGGCCTGAATACGAGCTTCGGACAGCTCGCTCACTGCGATCTCGTGCTTCGGATCGTGGAGCGCTTCGACCTGGCCGCGGTCGGCCATATTGCCGAGGTGCTGTATCACGCCAACCAGCCGTTCTCGCAGTGGCTGGCCTCGCCCGCCGTGGGTAGCGAATCGGCCGCGGTGGTCAGCGCGCATCTGCAGCGGCTCAGCATTGCGCACGAGATACTGCCAGGCTCGGCGCCCGGCATGAATCGCGTGCGCTACCTGCACGCGCGGCAGCCGCTGGTGTCGATCATTGTTCCCACGCGCGACCAGCTGCCGATGCTCAACGGGCTGATCGACAGCCTGCTGGCCAAGACCAGCTACCCGAACTATGAGCTGCTGATCGTTGACAATGACAGCCAGGAACCGGCCGCCT
>CBAAAD010000032.1:6979-13529 GCA_964658785.1 uncultured Methylobacterium sp. | reverse complement strand
GCGCCAGCAGGTTGGACTGGGTGCCGGTGGGCACGAAAAGCCCGGCATCGAAACCGAGGTCATCGGCCAGCCGCTGCTGCAGCGCATTGACGGTGGGGTCTTCGCCGTACACGTCGTCACCCACATCGGCCAGCAGCATGGTTTCGCGCATGGCCTGGGTTGGCTGGGTGACCGTATCACTGCGTAAATCAACAACTCGCATGGCGGATTCTCGCGGCTTGAAGAGGAATAAAAAGGCAGAGGGCGTGGCCGAACTCAGCCGCTGCGGCGGAAGTACAGCCAGCCTGCGGTAGCCAGTATCAGAATAGGCAACAGGTTCGCCAACAGCGGCGGCATGCCGTAAACGGTACCGAAGTTCACCATCGCCTTCTGCAGGAAGTACCAGCCGATCGCCAGCAGCATGCCAATGAACATGCGCTTGCCCAGACCGCCCGAGCGCAGCGCGCCGAAAGCAAAAGGCATCGCGCAAAGTACAAGTACCAGCACGCTGAGCGGATACAGCGCGCGCCCCCAGAAGGCCACCGCATAGACGCCAGGTGCTTCGCCATTGGCGGCGCGGTAGCGGATGTTCCGCTGCAGATCTCGCAAGGATAGGTATTGCGGCAGGATGATCGACTGCGCCAGCACCTGCGGATTGAGCCCGGTTGACCACAACTGCGTCGGCAGTGTGGTGGTGTGCACGCCCGTTGCATCCAGCGTGCTGTCACGGACATCTTTCAGCAACCACTGCTTGCCGTTGTGCTGCGCCGATTTGGCCCATTCGAAACGCGTGAGCTGGCCATCGGGCGTCATGGTAAAGATGCGCACATCGGCCAGCTCGACGCTGCTGACGCCTTCGCGATTGGTCAGCATGCTGCCGCGCGCGTTGATGAAATTGCTGCCGTCACGCGCCCAGGTACCGCTGCTGGTGCTGCCGACATTGGCGTTTTTCATGCGCAGCTGCATGGACTGCGCCTTCTGGTCGCCCCATGGGCCGATCGTTTCGCCCATGATGACCACGCCGATAATCAGCAGCGTGACCACGCCCACCGCCGAGACGGCGATGCGCAGGCGCGACATGCCCGCCGCGCGCAGCGCGGTCAGCTCGCCGGTGGAGGCCAGACCGCCGAGCCCGAGCAGGCCGCCGATCAGCGCCGCGTTGGGGAACATCTCGTAAAGCCGACGGGGGAACGTCACCATCACGTAGACGATCGCGTTGTTCAACGTATAGCCGTTCTTGCCGACGCTTTCGAGCTGGCGCAAAAACTGCGTCACGGCATCGAAACCGGTGAGGACCAGCCAGACCATCAGCACCGAACCGATGACGCTGAGCATTACCAGCCGGTCGACGCGCTTGATATTGAATACGCTCATGTCAGCTCGTTCTTGTGCGCTGGATAAGACGTAACTTCCGCGGCGCGTACTGCTTCCACAGCAGCCAACCGGCTATGCCTATGACGAGTACGTGCAAAGCAAACATGGGTGCCTCGCTGTGCCAGTGGCCCTTGGCAATCTGGGCGCGACACAGCGCCAGCACCACGTAATAAAGATAGAAAGTGACGATGGCCAGAAACAGACGACCATAGCGGGGCTCCCGTGGGCTCTGGCGTGACAGCGGCAGAGCCAGCAACAGCAGCACCAGGGTCAGGGGCGGCGAATTGACGCGCCAGGCCAGCTCGGCGCGCGCGTGTGGATCGCGCGATCGCAGCAGGGTCAACGTATCCATCGAGTGGCTGGGATCGTTGTCGTTGTCGTCCGCCTGCACGCTCGAGAGCGACGTATCGTTGCGCTCGTACTGCATCTTGCGCCAGTTGTCCGCGCCCAGAGGAATGTCGTACTGCCAGCCGTTGCGGAAGGTGATGAAACGGTCGGAACCGTTGCTTTCCTGATACAGCTCACCGTGATCGGCGCTGACAACTTTCAAATGCAGCGCACCGCCTGCCCCGTCGCGCTGCGTTTCCACAAACGCATGGCCAAGCTTGCTGCCATCGCGGCTGAGCGTGTCGACAAAGATAATGCCGCCCTTGCCTGGCAGATCGGTAAAGCGGCCTGCATCAAGGCCTGCCGCAATCACCGAGCGGTTGGCCACCGCCACCATGTTGTTACTGGTGCTGACCGCCCACGGCCCGACCCACAGCGAAACGGCCGCCGTCATGGCCACCAGGATCACGCCAAGCAGCAGCACCGGCTTGAGCAGTCCGCCCGGCCCCATGCCGGAGGATGCAAGCACATGCATTTCGCTTTCGCGGTACATCCGGCCCAGCCCCATCAGCACGCCGAGAAAGCTCGCCAGCGGCAGCATGTTGGTCAAGCCATCGAGCGTCTGCAGACCCAGCACCTGAAACATCACGCTGGCCGGAAAGCTGCCGTTGGCCACCTGCTGCAGCACCTTGGCAAACGCGCTGCCGGCCACGACGACCAGCAGCACCACGACGGTGGCGGCCACGGTTTGCGCCAGCTCGCGCAGGAAATAGCGGTCGAGAATGCTCAGCATGAGATAAACTTGAATGATCCATTGCCGCGGCCAGTACGGTCGGCAAACCTCAAGTCTAGCCGGTTCGACCGCTGTCGCGCCCGCACAGGAATCAACCGATGACACTTCAGTTCAGCCTAGGCGCAGCCGCCCCCGAAACCGTTGATACCGCCTGTGTCGTGGTCGGCGTATATGAGCAAGGCATGCTGACCAGCGCCGCCGCGCGCCTGGATAGCGCCGCCGAAGGCATCATCAAGCGCCAGGTGGAAAGCGGCGACATCACCGGCAAGGCCGGCTCCAGCATCGTGCTGTACGCGCCGCACGGCGTCGCCGCCAAGCGCGTGCTGGTGGTCGGCCTCGGTGCGCAGAAAACCTTCGACGCGGCGCGCTATCAGAAAGTGAGCATCGAAGCGGCGCGCGCGCTGGGCAAGCTGCCGGTGGCGGACGCGGTTTCTTACCTCACCGAAGTGGACGTGCCGGGGCGCGACAGCGCGTGGCGCGTGCGTATGGCCGCGCTGACCGCGGACCACGCGGCATATCGCTATACCGCCACGTTCAAACCCCGCGACAAGAGTAAGCAGGTCACGCTGGCCAGCGTGAGCTTTGCCGGCAGCGCCGAGGCACAGGCCGGGCTCGATCAGGCGCAGTCTCTCGCTGCCGGCATCGAGTTCACCCGCGAGCTGGCCAACCTGCCGCCGAACATCTGCAACCCGGCCTATATCGCCGAACAGGCGCAGGCTTTTGCAGACGGCCAGGGCGACAAGGTCAGCTGCAACGTGCTTGACCATGTCGAAATGGAAAGGCTCGGTTTTGGTTCGCTGCTGGCCGTGGCACGTGGCTCGGTCAACAAGCCCAAGCTGGTAGTGCTGGAATACAAGAACGGCGTGGAAGGCGAGAAGCCGTATGCCTTTGTCGGCAAGGGCGTGACCTTCGATACCGGCGGTATCAGCCTCAAGCCCGGCCCGGGCATGGAAGAAATGAAATTCGACATGGGTGGCGCCGCGGCGGTGCTGGGCGCGTTCGTTGCCGCCGTGAAGATGGAGCTGAAGGTCAACCTGGTCTGCGTGGTTCCCGCGGTGGAAAACATGCCCGACGGCGATGCGTACCGCCCCAGCGATGTGATCACCAGCCTCTCCGGCCTCACCATCGAAGTGCTCAACACCGATGCCGAAGGCCGGCTGATCCTGTGCGACGCGCTGACGTACACCGCGCAGACCTTCCAGCCGCACACCATCATCGACGCGGCCACGCTCACCGGCGCGTGCGTCGTCGCGCTGGGCAAACACGCCACCGGCCTGATGAGCAAGCACGACGATCTGGCCGGCGAACTGCTGGCGGCCGGTGAGGAAACGCTCGATCGCGCCTGGCGCCTGCCGCTGTGGGACGACTACCAGATCCAGCTCGATTCGGGCTTTGCCGACATCGCCAACATCGGCGGCAAAAGCGCCGGTGCGATCACCGCCGGCTGCTTCCTGTCGCGCTTCACCGAAGGCCAGCGCTGGGCGCATCTGGACATAGCCGGCACCGCATGGGACGAAGGCCGCAAGGGTCTGGCCACCGGCCGCCCGGTCGCGCTGCTGACGCAGTGGTTGATGGATCGGGTATGAAGAGCGGGGAACGGGGAACAGGGAACGCACAGCTCGCGGCGACCGTGAGCCTTTGTGCACCCTCATCGCCTTTTTCCAGCATTTTGACTCTGCGACGATGCGGACGATCTCCGCATCGCGGATGTTCCCCATTCCCTGTTCCCCGTTCCCCGCTTAAATCCCGTGCCACGCGCTGACTTTTACTTGATCGACAAGCCGCGTTTTCGCGAGCAGCCGCTGCTGCTCGTGTGCGAGCTGACCAAAAAGGCGTTTGCCGCGCAGCAGCCGACGCTGATCCTCACCCGCGATTTCGAGCAGGCCGAGGCGATCGACGAGCTGCTGTGGGCGTTTGACGAGGACGTGTGGATTCCGCATCAGCTGGCTGGCGACGATGATGATGCCGATACGGCGGTGCTGATCGTGCCACCGGGCATCGAAACCGCCGATCGTCCACTACTGATCAACCTGCGCGATACCTGCGCCACCGGCCAGTTTCAGCGCGTGCTGGAAGTGGTGGCCGCCGACCCGGCCGAGCGCGATGGTTCACGCGTGCGCTGGCGTGAATATCAGCAGCTCGGCCTGGAGCTGAAAAAGTTCGACATGTAAGGGTGCGAGGTTTTGCACCAGCCTTTGTCTGGATGAAACCGGCCTTTCGACTTCGCCTTGCCACGCTTGGCAGGAACGGTTGGCGTGTCGTCGAACGCTGGCCGTTCGACGTGGTTTCAGCCCAGAGCGAACGGAGGCCATCAACGGATGCCCGCGCGCTCGATCTCAGGTTTGATCCACTCCCTGCGCAGCGATCACCACCTTCGCCAATGCCTCGGCCAGCTGTTCGCCGCTGAGCGGCTTGCGCAAGAACCCGTCCATGCCTGCCGCCTGCGCGCGCGCTTCGTCTTCGCTGCCCGAACGTGCGGTGACCGCCACGATCGGCAGCCGCTGCCCGTCGGGCTCGCGCTGACGAATCAGCCGGGCCATCTGAAACCCGTCCACGCCCGGCAAATCCAGATCCAGCAGCACCGCATCGAAGCTGGCGTGCGCCAGCTCCGCCAGCGCGGCCAGCCCGTTGGCTACATGGAAAACCGAATGGCCCTGCTGCTGAAGCAGACCGGAGATCACCGCCGCAATGATCGTGTCGTCCTCGACCAGCAGCAGACGGTAGTGGCGCTGTCCGATCGCAACGGCGACGGATGGCTCGACAACCACCGGTTCGGACAGCGGCAGGCGCACGCGGAACGTGCTGCCGTGGCCCATGCGCGATTCCAGCTCGATGCTGCCGCTCATCATCTCCACCAGCTCGCGGCAAATCGCCAGACCCAGCCCGCTGCCTGCGCTGCGATGCGGGCCGGCCTCCTGCTCGAAGCGCTGAAACAGGCGGGCCTGACTGGCTTCGGGAATGCCGGGGCCGGTATCGCTGACGCTGAAACTCAGGCCCTGCGCCGTGCGCCGCGCAAGCAGCGTCACGCTGCCGTGCTCGGTAAATTTCAGCGCGTTGTTGGCCAGATTGAGCAGCACCTGCTTGATGCGCACGGCATCACCCACCACGCGCAACGGCAGGTCGTCTGCCACGTCCAGCACAAAGCGAATGCCCTTCATGTGCGCCAGACCCTGCTCCAGCTGGGCCACATCCTCCAGCAGCTGGCGCGGATCGAACGGCGAGGGCTCCAATTCCAGCCTGCCCGCTTCGATGCGGGCCAGGTCGAGCGCGTCGTTGAGCAGCTTCAGCAGCATGCCGCCCGACCGCTGCATCGCCTTGGTGTAGTCGTGCTGCAGCGGCGTCAGCGGCGTGGTCAACATCAGTTCGGCCATGCCCATCACGCCGGTCATCGGCGTGCGGATTTCATGACTGAGCGTTGCCAGAAACTGCGTCTTGGCCGCGCTCGCGGCCTCGGCCAGCTGCCGCTGCTGCTCGATCATCTGCATGCGATGACGCTGCGCCAGACGCCGACGCCAGCCGCGTAAAACCAGGGCTGCGGTGACCAGGGCCAGCAGCACGTAAGACGCCCACGCCCACCAGCGATCCCACGGCGGCGCCTGCACCGAAATGCGCAGCGGCGTCGGCAGGCTGCTCCATGCGCTGTTCTCGCCCGCACCCTGCACCTGCAGCGTGTAATTGCCCGCGGGCAGGCCGGCGAAATCGCGCTCGCCGCGGCTGTCCACATTGACCCAGCCATTGTCGAAACCGCCGAGCCTGAACCGGTAGTGGTTGCCTTTGGGATTGATAAAGGAGGCCGCGCGCACGTCCACGCGCAGGTCGCGGTCGCGCCAGCCCAGCGCTATGGCGCCGCCCGTCAGCGGCAGCTCATAAACATCGCCGTCGCGGCGCACGCTCACGCGGGTCAAGCTCAGCGACGGTGGCGCAGCCACATTACTTACCGCGGTGAACTGCTCGGGCTGGAACATCAGCACGCCGGCATTGTTCGTCGCGAAGATCGTGCCGTCGGCAGCCATGGCGTTGCTGGCGCTGCCGAAGTCTGCGTTGGCCAAGCCCTGCGAGGGGCCAAACGACTGGAAA
>CBAAAD010000032.1:4641-6969 GCA_964658785.1 uncultured Methylobacterium sp. | reverse complement strand
GGTGTGTGCATCAAAGCGGAACAGTCCCGGATTGGCGAGCAGCCACAGGCGGCCTAGTCGATCAACCTGCACGTCGATCAGATCGGAAGCAAAGGATTCGTGGCTGAAATCGATGATGTCGTCACGCGCCGCCTTGCCATCGGCATAGTGGTAATGCTCGATAGAAAAATCGGTGACAAGCCAGAATCCTTTGCCGTCGAAGGCAATATTGCGCAAGTTGCGCTGGGGAACACCTGACACAAAGACGAACTCCTTACGAAAGGCGTCCCAACGCATCAAACCGCCCTGGCTGGCATACCAAAAAGTCCCCCCATGAAAGTTGAGCTGCTCCGGCAAAGAAGTGCTGTCTGTTATGGCCGCAGATGAACCGGCTTCCAGGCGCAACGGCGTGATGGCGAACGTTTCCGGATTGACTGAGACCACACCGCCATTCCAGGAGCCGACGAATATCCTTCCGTCGTCGGCAGCGGCGATTAGCACCGGGCGTTGCATCGGGGAATCACCCGCGGGTACGGCAATGAGCTTGCCGTGATCGAACACGTGCAGCTCACCGGAACTGACGATCCATAGGCGCCCGCGCGGATCCTCGGCCATCGCGATGATCTGCTTATTCATATCTCGCACTATGTGGACGGCTTTACCTGTGCTGACATCCAGCTTGTCGATCCAACCATCGTTGCCGCCCACCCACAGCAGCCCATCTCGCGCGACAGTTACCGCCGACGCTACGACGCCAGCGAGGCTTTGTGGTTCGTCCGGTACATGTGTGAAGTGGGTAAACCCGTCCCACGCCGGCGGCAGATACGCCATGCCGGACTGGTCGAACGTAATCCACAGTCCGCCTTCGCGATCCAGCATGGTCTGCCAGATCTTGTTGCTCGGCAGCCCGCCGGGCAGCAGCGGCTGGCCGGTGATGGGCTGCAACCGACCGTCGCCGTCGTCCAGCAGGAGGCCGCTGATGGTGGCGATCCACAGCCGGCACTGCACATCGCGCGTGCTGCTGACCACACGCAGCGAGGACAGCACCTGCGGCGCGAGCGGGCGTGCCACGAGGTCGTCGTGAATGATCAGCAGGCCGCCATCAAGCGCTACGCGAACCTCGCGCTGCTGCGGGTCGGCCAGGCCACCTTGGATGCGCCAGATCTTGCCCGGATCGCCATGAAACGCCGGATCGATCGGAATGCGGCGCAGCCGGCCGTCGGCGCTGCGCAGATACAGGCCTTTCGCGGTGGCTATCCATAGCCGGCCGTCAGCTTCGGACAGCAGCGCGCGGGTTTCACCGAACGAGGCGGCGTGCTCACCGTCAACATTCAGCGGAACGTGATCGAAGCCCTGGCCATCCTTGTGCAGCCGATCAAGGCCGTCACCCGTGGCAACCCACAGCTGGCCGTCGGCCGTCTGGGTCATGCCCCACACTTCGTTGTCGGCAAGGCTGGCCGGCCGGGCGTCATCGTGCATCCACTGCTGGAAGCGTTCGGTCTGCTGGTCGTACACGATCAGCCCCGTGGAAATACCGCCGGCCCAGACCTTGTTGTCGCTATCAACGTAGAGCGCGTAGCTCTGGTTGGCCGGCAGCGAGCGCGGGTCGTCCGGGGCATTGCGAAACGCCTGAAAACTGACGCCGTCGTAGCGCATCAAGCCGGCCGCCGAACCGAACCACATCAGCCCGCGGCGATCCTGCGCCACGGCGTAAACCGGCCCACGCAGCACGCCTTCGTCGACGCCATAGCGACGGAACTGCGGGGTAGCCAGCGGCGCGGAAGGGCTCGCATTGGTCGAGGCGGCATCCAGTGCGGGCAGCGTCGACACCGGCCCGGTCATGGCCGGCACGTGCACCATCTGAGCCATCGAAGCCTTGGGAAGTGCGGCGACCTGGGCTGTACCACCGGTAACGATGACCAGCAAAAAAAGCGCGAAAACACCCTTTCGCAAAAACGACGCAACCATGCACAAATCCCCTGATCCCGCTGCATCATGCCAAAACTGGCTTAGGTCAGCGAGCGAAGCACTGAGCGTGCCAGCGAAACAGTGCGTCCCGCGGCGCCATGCTGGCGTGGCCAAACAAGATCAGCCAGACTCGCCTACATGCTTTCAGCCCGCCCATTTCGCCTGTTGCCGTTCTGCGCCGCGCTGCTGTGGATGCCGCTTGCTGCGCAGGCGTCCAGCGCCCGCTATCACTACGACCCGGTGCATAGCCAGGTGCTTTTCAGCATTGACCACGACGGTTACTCGCGACCGTTTGGGCGGCTGCATATCGCCAAGGGCTGGCTGCAGTTCGATCCGAAAGACTGGAGCACGGCGGCCACCGAACTGGATATCGACCTGGCC
>CBAAAD010000032.1:3271-4541 GCA_964658785.1 uncultured Methylobacterium sp. | reverse complement strand
TTCGGCATCAATGCCTTTGCCCATTCGATCGGTCACGATGTGGCGATCTGGATGGAGCTCGAAGCCATCCGTGGCGACGATGAAAAACCGACCAAGGACACACCATGAGTCTGCGCAACGACAATCGCCGCTGGGGCACGGTGGCGCGGTTCTTCCACTGGATCACGGCGCTGGCGATCATCGGCAACGGCATCTTCGGGCTGCTGATGGATCTGGCGCACGGCCCGATGCAGAAGATCAACTGGCTGGCGCTGCACAAGTCGATCGGCCTTACCGTGCTGGCCCTGTTTCTGCTGCGCGTGCTGTGGCGGCTGATCGATCGCCGCCCGCCGGATGAGCCCGGCCCGCGCTGGCAGCAGATTTCGGCCCACGTTGTTCACGGCGTGCTTTACGTATTGATTGCGGCTATTCCGCTGAGCGGCTGGTGGTTCAACTCCGTTGCCGGCAAACCGCTGCAGTGGTTCAAGCTGTTCAACCTGCCGTCGCTGGCGGCCAAGAATGACGCCATCGCCGACACCGTCTTTGCCGTGCACGAGTACCTGTTCTGGTTTCTGGTGGCGGTGCTGGTCGTACACGTCGGCGCCGCGTTGAAGCACCACGCGTTCGACAAGGACAACGTGCTGCGCCGGATGATGCCGTTTGGCCGTCCGCGCCCGTAAAGATGGTGTCGCCGAACGAATCTGTTTCCCCAGGAGCATCCCGATGAAAGCCGTCTATTCCGCCCTGCTCGCACTCGCTCTGACCGTACCGACCGTCGCCGCCGCGGCCGATTACGCCGTGCAACCGGCCGCCAGCACGCTGGGTTTTGCCGGCACGTTCCAGGGCGCAGGCTTCAGCGGCACCTTCGGCAAGTGGACCGCGGCGATCAGCTACGACGCGTTGCATCTCAACGCGTCGAAGTTCGACGTGACCGTCGATCTGGCCAGCGCGAAAACCGGTGACAAGGACCGCGACACCGCCCTGCCCGGCGCGGATTTTTTCAACGTCGCGAAATTTCCGCAGGCGCACTTCGTCACCACCGGCTTTCGTCAGGCAGGCGCGCAGGTGCTGGCCGACGGCAACCTGACCCTGCACGGCGTGACCAAGCCGGTGACGCTGAATGTCACCTTCACGCCGAAAGGTGCGGGTGCGGCGCTGGATGTCACTGGCACGTTGAAGCGGCTGGACTATAGCGTGGGCGGCGGTGATTACGCCGATACGTCGGTGATTGCGGCGGACGTGAAGGTCACGGCGCATTTGCAGCTGGTGGCCAAGTAGTTTCGCAAACGCT
>CBAAAD010000032.1:0-3171 GCA_964658785.1 uncultured Methylobacterium sp. | reverse complement strand
CCATAAATGCCCGCACCGCTGCGGCATCGAAAGGCCAGTCCAGCTCGCGGCCATCGCGATCATCGCGCAACACCGGCACGCGAGTGCCGTAACGCTGCACCAGTTCGGCCGAGTCATCCACCCACAGGCTCTCGAAATCCGGCGCGCGCGCTTCGGCCAGCACGGCCAATGCCTGATCGCACAGGTGGCAGTAGTCGCGCTGGTAAAGGATCAGATCGGACATGCGGCTGCGAATGGCTGGAGGCGACGCGTAGAATAGCCGGTCATCTTCTTCGATCAGCAGCAGCGCCATGGCCGTCAGCGTCTTCGACCTTTTCAAGATCGGCATCGGGCCGTCCTCCTCGCACACCGTCGGACCCATGCGCGCCGCCGCACGCTTTGCCGAGCGCTGGCTGGACGGCAACGGCGTGCTGGAGCAGGTCGTGCGCGTGCGCTGCGAGCTGTTCGGTTCGCTGGCCATGACCGGCCGCGGCCACGGCACCGACAAGGCCGTGCTGCTGGGCCTGGAGGGCGAGCATCCCGATAACGTCGATCCGGATCGCATCCCCGCCGTGCTCGAACGCATTCGCGGCACGCACCAGCTGCTGCTGCTCGGCAAGAAGATGATCGCGTTCGAGGAAAAGCGCGACCTGGTGTTCAACAAGCGCCAGAAGCTGCCCTTCCACACCAACGGCATGCGCTTCTCAGCCTACGACTCTGACGACAACGAGCTGGCCAGCCGCGACTATTACTCCGTCGGCGGCGGCTTTGTGGTGAACACCGACGAGGCCGCAGACGACCGCATCGTTGCCGATACCACCGAACAGCCCTACCCGTTTTCCACCGGCAACCAGATGCTGGCGCTGTGTAAAAAGCACAACCTCAGCATCGCGCAGCTGACCATGGCCAACGAAAAGGTCTGGCGCAGCGAAGACGAAATCCGCGCCGGCCTGATGACTATCTGGAAGGCCATGCAGGACTGCGTCGCGCGCGGCCTGCGTTCGCCCGGCGTGCTGCCGGGCGGGCTGAAAGTTTCGCGCCGCGCGCCGGCGATGGCCGCCGAACTGCGCAATCAGCCCGAGGCCGCATTGCGCGATCCGCTCACCATTCTCGACTGGGTGAATCTGTACGCGCTCGCCGTCAACGAAGAGAACGCCGCCGGTGGCCGCGTCGTCACCGCGCCGACCAACGGCGCCGCCGGCATCGTGCCGGCCGTGCTGCACTACTACGAGCGCTTCTGCCCGAAGGCCAACGACGACGGCGTGATCGAGTTTCTGCTCACCGCCGCCGCCATCGGCATTCTGTACAAGGAAAACGCCTCGATCTCCGGCGCCGAGGTCGGCTGCCAGGGCGAAGTCGGCGTGGCCTGCTCGATGGCCGCCGCCGGCCTCACCGCCGCGCTGGGCGGCAACGTGCTGCAGGTCGAAAGCGCCGCCGAGATCGGCATGGAGCACAACCTCGGCCTCACCTGCGATCCCATCGGCGGCCTGGTGCAGATTCCCTGCATCGAGCGCAACGCGATGGGCTCGGTCAAGGCGATCAACGCCAGCCGTATGGCCCTTCGCAGCGACGGCAAACACCATGTGTCACTCGACAAGGTGATCAAGACCATGCGCGACACCGGTCGCGACATGAAGGACAAGTACAAAGAGACATCGCGCGGCGGGCTGGCCGTCAACGTGATCGAGTGCTGAGGCGCAGCACGTCTTTCAAAGACTTAAAGACGCACAAGCTCGGAGACACATCTGCCGGACACCTAGGAACGCATGTGGTGCGTCAGCCGTTACATCCGGCGCATTGACAATAACAAGGATGATATAGTCATGGCATGGCAGCTGATCTATTACAACGCAAAGGTGGCGGCCCAAGTAGAAACGTGGCCTGCCGGCATCCGCGCCTCGTTCCTGCGCATCGTCGAGCTGATGCAGGTGCACGGGCCGGATATCGGCATGCCGCATACGAAAGCGATGGGCGCGGGCCTGTTTGAAGCACGCGCAAAAGGGCGCGAAGGCATCGGCAGGGCGTTCTATTGCACGCTCATCGGCGAGCGCATCGTGATTCTCCACGCCATCATAAAGAAAACCGACAAGACTCCCGCGCGTGAGCTGGCCAAGGCTCGTGTCCGGCAAAAGGAGGTTCAGCCATGACCCGTGAACGTTACAACCCTGTTCCCTTGAATCCAGCCACCACCGGCAAGCGCTGGTCCAAAGACCCCGCGTTTGCCACGGCTTACGCTGCTCTGGCCGACGAGTTCGCCGCATTGGCTGAACTGGTGCGGGCACGTCAGCTTGCCGAGATGACCCAGGCGGATGTCGCCGCAAGCATGGGTATTGCACAGGCCTCCGTGGCACGGCTTGAGTCCAGCGCCGGCAGTCGCAAACATGCGCCGTCGATGGCCACGCTGCGTCGCTACGCCGACGCGGTGGGCTGCGTACTGCGCATTACGCTTGCGCCAAAACCCAAGGCATCTCGGCGGTCGGCCACACGCTGAGCTTAAAGGAACGGTGAGAGAGTCCACGGTCAGGCAGTGCCGCCTTCTCACAGCGTCAGCGCGTCCTGGCCGACGAACTCTTCGCCAGCTCGGTGATCAGCTCGCGAACCAGCTTGCGTTTTTCATCGGACAGGCGGAGATAGTCCTCGAAAGCCAATCGATCGTGGCCGCCGACGTGATCCGGCCATGCGGTGTTCACATCGCGAACCCCCTTCGACCGATGGATTGGGTACTCCAGCTCATGCGGCTCCATGCCCAGAATCTTGGCGAGCGCCTCCATATGTGCCGGCCTGGGACGATGCTTGCCGTTGAGCCATCCTGATACCGCCTGCTGCGACACGCTCTCACCCTGCAACTGAAGACGCCTTGCCAGTTCTGCAGCGCTGGCTATGAAGGACGATGGCTTACCCGCATTTTATTTTCCCGACTTTCTGGTGCGTACAGCTGAGGCCATCTATCTGGTTGAAACCAAGGCGCAGCAGCAGGTGAACAACGCCAATGTGCAGCGCAAGCTGAAAGCTGCCGTCACCTGGTGCGAGCGGATCAACACGCTCGAGGGGAGCGAACGCAGCGAGCGCGAGTGGCGCTATGCGCTTGTCGGCGAATCGTTGTTTTATGACTGGCGCGACAAAGGGGCCAGGCTGGATGAATTGCTGGCCTTTTCCCGAGCGCGTGCTGCGCCCACTGCGCAGTCACAAACC
>CBAAAD010000031.1:0-13614 GCA_964658785.1 uncultured Methylobacterium sp. | reverse complement strand
GACGAACGTAAAGCGAAGTAAGCATGGGGGGGACAATGATGAGGTCGGTGGATTGTAGCGGCACGCTGCCGGTGGGGAATCAGCCATGGTCTTGCAAGCCGCGCGCGCAGACCTTATTTCTGTGCAGTCTCAAGGACTGCAACAGCCCATGATCAATCCACACGGCCCCGATCTCGACGCCCGTACGCGACGCCTGCTGCGTACGCTGATTGCCCAGTATCTGGTCGACGGCGAGCCGGTCGGTTCGCGCACGCTGTCGCGTTCGTCGGGGCTCGATGTCAGTCCTGCCACCATTCGCAACATCATGGCCGATCTCGAGGACGCCGGCCTGGTTTCTTCGCCGCATACGTCGGCCGGTCGCGTACCGACACCGCGCGGACTGCGGCTTTTCGTGGACAGCCTGATCGAGCTGCAGCCTCTGCCGCAGGATCAGCTGGCGCGCCTGCAGCGCGAGCTGCCGCCGAGCCCGACCAATACGCTCGACCTGCTTGGCAATGCCTCGACCCTGCTCTCGGCGATGACCCACTTTGCCGGCGTGGTCACCGTGCCGCGCCAGGCGGATTTTCCTCTGCGCCACATCGATTTTGTTCCGCTGCCGGATGCCCGTGTGCTGGTCATTCTGGTGTTCTCCGACAATCAGGTGCAGAACCGCATTGTGGAGTTGGCCAAGCCGCTGGATAGCCGCGAGCTGGAAGAAGCCGCCAACTATCTCAACGCGCAGTTCGTCGGGTTTCGCCTGGACGATATTCGCGCCCATCTGCTGACCGAACTGCGTGAGGCCGGCAGCGAGCTCAACCGGCTGTTGTCCAGCACGATGGAGCTGGCCACTGCTTCGTTCGCGCCGCAGGTCGGCGGCAGTGACGTGCTGGTCAGTGGCCAGACCAATCTGATGGCCTACTCGGAGCTGTCGAACCTGCAGCGTCTGCGCGAGCTGTTCGAGGCTTTCCAGCAGAAAAACGAGCTGCTGCAGTTGATGGAAGTCTGCGCTCGTGCACCGGGGGTACGGCTTTTCATCGGCGAAGAATCCGGTTTTACCGCGCTCGACGGGTGCAGCGTGGTAACGGCCAGCTACGGCGCGCAAGGGCGCGTGCTCGGTGCCGTGGGGGTGATCGGTCCGACCCGGATGGCCTACGAGCGGGTGATTCCGGTAGTGCAGGCGACGGCCTCATTGCTCAGCGACGCCTTGAATCGCGCCACTACGACCTTATAACCGCTGCGGGAGTTAAGGGTTTCCCATTTTGTCGAGGGTTGGCCACCGGTGCCGGTGCCGGCCATGGAAAAGTCATGGAGTGTTTCAATGCATAACAACGATCCGCACGTACCCAACGACGCGCAGGATGACAGCCGTGATTCTGCTTCGGAAAACGCCGAGCTGGAAGCGCTGCACAGTCAGCTGACGGCACTTGAGGCTGACCACGCCGAGCTTCGCGAAACCGTGCTGCGCGAGCGGGCCGAGCTGGAAAACCAGCGCCGACGCATGCACCGCGATCTGGAGCAGGCGCGTCGCTTCGCCAATGAAAAACTGCTCAACGAGCTGCTGCCGGTTTACGACGGCCTTGAGGGTGGTCTGGCGGTGGAGGGTGGCGACCTCGCTTCGATGCGCGAAGGCATCAGCCTCACCTTGAAGGCCTTGCTGAAGGTCGGCGAAAACAATGGCATGAAGCAGATCGATCCGCTCGGCCAGCCGCTCGATCCGGAACGCCACCATGCCGTGAGCATGGTCGAGGCACCGGGCAAGGCTCCGGGTACCGTCGTCAGCGTGCTGCAGAAAGGGTACGTGTTGAACGACCGTCTGCTGCGCCCTGCGCTGGTGGCGGTCGCGAAGGACTGAACAGCTTCCCAGGCTTAGCCGTTGCCTGAATGGCGACGTCGGCAATTTGAACGAAATCGTATCCGGGGCGTTGCTGGCATTGAATCGCCGGGCCATACCCCCACCTGATAAACAGTCGCGGCCGCGGGGGCCGCTAGTAAAAATATCGGAGTAGTAGACATGGGCAAGATCATTGGTATCGACTTGGGCACCACCAACTCGTGCGTCTCCGTCATGGAAGGCGGCACGGCCAAGGTCATCGAAAACTCGGAAGGCGATCGCACCACGCCATCCATCGTCGCCTTCAACAAGGACGGCGAAGTGCTGGTGGGCGCCTCGGCCAAGCGTCAGAGCGTCACCAATCCCAAGAACACCTTTTACGCGGTCAAGCGCCTGATCGGCCGCAAGTTCACCGACGCTGAAGTGCAGAAAGACCTGCACATCGTGCCTTACGGCATCGTGGCGCACGATAACGGCGACGCGTGGGTACAGACCTCTGACGGCAAAAAGATGGCGCCGCAGGAGATCGCTGCGAAAGTGCTGATGAAGATGAAGAAGACCGCCGAGGATTATCTGGGCGAGTCCGTCACCGAAGCTGTGATCACGGTGCCGGCCTACTTCAACGACAGCCAGCGTCAGGCGACCAAGGACGCCGGCAAGATCGCCGGCCTCGACGTCAAGCGCATCATCAACGAGCCGACCGCGGCTGCGCTGGCCTACGGCATGGACAAGAAGGGCGGCGACCGCAAGATCGCCGTGTATGACCTTGGCGGCGGCACGTTCGACGTGTCGATCATCGAGATTGCCGAAGTCGACGGCGAAAAGCAGTTCGAAGTGCTTGCTACCAACGGCGACACCTTCCTCGGCGGCGAAGATTTCGACATGCGCGTCATCGACTACCTCGTTGAGGAATTCAACAAGGAGCAGGGCATCGACCTGCGCAAGGATCCGCTCGCCCTGCAGCGCCTGAAGGATGCAGCCGAGCGCGCCAAGATCGAGCTGTCGTCCAACCATCAGACCGACGTCAATCTGCCGTACGTCACCGCCGATGCGTCCGGTCCGAAGCATCTCAACATCAAGCTGACCCGCGCCAAGCTGGAGTCGCTGGTCGAAGAGCTGATCAAGCGCACCATCGATCCGTGCCGCACCGCGTTGAATGACGCCGGTCTGCGCGTGTCCGACATCAACGAGGTCATCCTCGTCGGTGGTCAGACCCGCATGCCGAAAGTGCAGGAGTCGGTGAAGGAGTTCTTCGGCAAGGACCCGCGCAAAGACGTCAACCCGGACGAAGCCGTTGCTGTTGGCGCCGCGATTCAGGGCGGTGTGCTCGGCGGTACGGTGAAGGACGTGCTGCTGCTGGACGTGACCCCGCTGTCGCTCGGTATCGAGACGATGGGCGGCGTGATGACCAAGCTGATCGAGAAGAACACCACCGTGCCGACCAAGGCCGGTCAGACGTTCTCCACCGCTGACGACAACCAGACCGCGGTGACGGTGCACGTGCTGCAGGGCGAGCGCGAGCGCGCCAGCGCCAACAAGTCGCTGGGCAAGTTCGACCTGTCCGGTATCGACCCCGCGCCGCGCGGTCAGCCGCAGATCGAGGTCACCTTCGATATCGACGCCAACGGTATCCTGCACGTGTCGGCGAAGGACAAAAAGACCGGCAAGGAACAGAAGATAGAAATCAAGGCGGGCTCTGGCCTCTCCGAGGACGAGATCCAGCGCATGGTCGCCGACGCCGAGGCCAACAAGGAGGAAGACAAGCGCTTCCACGAGCTGGTCGCCACCCGCAACAAGGCCGATCAGCTGGTGCACTCCACCCGCAGCGCGCTGAAGGAGCACGGCGGCAAGATTCCGGCCGACCAGCTCAGCACGATCGAAGGCGCATTGTCTGATCTGGAAAAGGTCAAGGATGGCGAGGACAAGGCGGCGATCGATTCCAAAGTCGAGAAACTGGAGCAGGCCGCGCAGGCGCTGCAGGCGGCGGCTCAGGCCGGCGGTAACGCCGATGCCGGTTCGCAGTCGGCGCCGGGCGGTTCGGCTCAGCCGGACGACGTGGTCGACGCCGAGTTCACCGAAGTGAAAGACGAGAAGAAATAAGAAATAATCGACGGCCGCGCATCACGACAAACGATCCGGCACGGTCGAGATCACCAGCCCGTGCCGGGATCATCCCGTCACGGGCTTCGTGTTGAAAGGGCAGGGCGTTGATGACACGGGGATCTGGAGCAGTATCGCTCGGTCTCTACAGACAAGCGGCAAGCAGTGTGGATGCATGAATGAGCAAGCGTGATTACTACGAAGTGCTGAGCGTTGAGCGCAGCGTCACCGACGTCGAGCTGAAGAAGTCCTTCCGCCGGCTGGCGATGAAATATCACCCGGACCGTAATCCGGATGACCCGGGCGCGCAGGAAAAATTCAAGGAGGCCAAGGAGGCCTACGAAGTGCTGTGCGATGCACAGAAACGCGCTATCTACGACCAGTATGGCCACGCCGGACTCGAGCAGGGCGCGGGCGGTCGCGGCGGCGCCGGCTTCGGCGACGTGGGCGATATCTTCGGTGACATTTTCGGCGATATTTTCGGTCGCAACAGCGGCGCCCGTCAGCGTCGCGGCGCGGATCTTCGCTACATCATCGAGCTGGATCTGGAGGAAGCCGTGTTCGGCGTCAGCCGGCAAATTGAAGTGCCGACCCAGGTCAACTGCCACCACTGCAACGGCAGCGGTTCGGAAGACGGCAAGGTCGTTCAGTGCAAGACCTGCCGTGGTCACGGCCAGGTGCGCATGCAGAACGGTATCTTCTCGGTGCAGCAGGCGTGTCCGCACTGTGGCGGCACTGGCAAGGCGATCGAGAAGCCCTGCAAGAAATGCCATGGCGAAGGCCGCATCGAGGAGTCGCGCACGCTGTCCGTGCAGATTCCGGCAGGCGTCGACAACGGTGACCGCATCCGCTTGAGCGGGCAAGGTGAAGCGGGCCCGGGCGGCACGCCGGCCGGTGATCTTTACGTGGAGGTGCGGGTGCGCGAGCACGCGATCTTCCAGCGCGAAGGCAACGATTTGTACTGCGAGCTGCCGATCCGGTTCACCCAGGCGGCCCTGGGCGTGGAGCTGCCGGTACCGACGCTGGAAGGCGAAGTGCCGATCAGCATTCCGGCCGAGACGCAGACCGGCACGCAGTTCCGCCTGCGCGGGCGCGGCGTCAAGTCGGTGCGCAGCACGCGGCACGGCGATCTCATCTGCCGCGTGGTGGTGGAAACGCCCGTGCGTCTGACCAAGGCGCAGCGCGAACTGTTCGAGGCGCTGGAAGCCACGTTCGAAGAAAGCGACGGCGATCGGCATACCCCGCGTGCCAAGGGCTGGATCGACGGCGTCAAGGAATTCTGGTCGCGCGTCACGGCCTGATCGCTGCGCTCCATCGAAGCCTTTCATGGCCATGGCCGAGTGGTCCGTGCGAGTTGGGCCGCTCGCGCTACGATGCACAGATCAACACAGGAAAGGGACTGCCCCGGTGACTCAATCTCTCCGCCTAGGCATCAGTGGCGCCTCCGGCCGCATGGGTAGCGCGCTGCGGGATCTGCTCGATGCCGACACGCGATTCGAGCTGGTCCACGCCGTCGTGTCATCCGCATCGGTGAACGCAGGAAAGCGGGTTTTTCCAGGTGGAACGCATTCGCTGCGTTACGCGCAGGATTGGTCTGCCGCTCCGGCCCTCGATGTCGTCATCGATTTCAGCGGTCCGCACGGCCTGAGCGCAACGCTCGATTTTTGCCTCGCCAACGGCACGCCGCTGGTCACGGGCACCACGGGCATGGACTCGGCCCTTGAGGCGCGGCTGCTGAAATCCGCGGAAAGCATCGCGCTGCTGCGGGCGGCCAACTTCAGCCTCGGCGTCGCCGTGCTCAGCCACCTATTGCGCGAAGCGGCAGCGAGCTTGCCGGACTGGGATATCGAAATCGTGGAAGCCCATCACGGGCGCAAGCAGGACGCGCCATCGGGTACCGCACTGGCTCTGGGCCATGCCGCGGCCGCAGCGCGAAAGACGACGCTGGACGCCGTAGCCGTCTATTCGCGCGAAGGCCGCACCGGCGAACGCGTCGATGGCTCGATCGGCTTTGCTGTGGTGCGCGGCGGCGACATTGTCGGCGAGCACACGGCGATGGTGATCGGGCAGGGTGAGCGGCTGGAGCTGTCGCATCGGGCCACGGATCGCTCGATTTTTGCTCGCGGCGCGTTGCAGGCGGCGCTGTGGTTGCGCGGTCGTGCGACCGGGCTGTGGCAGCTCGAGGACGTTATCGCCACGCCGCGTTGAATGGCTTGTTGCTGAAAGCAGGCACGTCATTCCTTGCGGTTCGCGCCCGGTGTCGTTAGCATCGCCGGCTTGTCATTGGGGAGTAGCCAGCCTCGTACCCAGAGGCGTTCGCATCAACACAATTGGAACCGGACCTCCCGGAACCATGGTGCGATCAGCAAGCCGTCGCTTCGCGTGACGGTTTTGCCCGGCGAGACCTTTGGCCATCGACATGCTTACCCGGCCGGGCGAGCGGTGTCGATGAGCCATCGGTTTCTGCTCGCCCGGCCCTCGTGTGCTTCATGCTGATTACTTTCGCGTTATTCATCGGCTCCGCGGTGGCGATCTATCTCGCCTGCGAGTATTTCGTCAACGGCGTCGAATGGTTCGGGCGCAAACTCAAGCTGAGTTCAACCGCTACCGGCACGGTGCTGGCGGCCTTCGGCACGGCCTTGCCCGAGAGTGCGGTGACCTTTGTCGCCGTGATTTTCGGCAAGACGCCCGAGGCGCGCGATATTGGCGTCGGCGCCGCACTCGGCGGTCCGCTGGTACTGGCCACGATCGCCTACGCCGTGGTGGGCGGTGCGCTGTGGCTGCACCTGCGGCGGCTGAAGCGGGCCGACCGTCTGATTCGCGTCGACAGCCAGCGACTGGCGCGCGATCAGTCCTGGTTTCTTGCCATTTTTGTGGTCAAGTTCGGGCTCGGTTTGGCCGCCTTCGCCATCAAGCCCTGGCTCGGTATCGTGTTTCTCGCGGCCTACGGCATGTATGTCTGGCGCGAAATGCGCAGCGGCGACAGCACGCCGGAGGAGGAAGAACTTGAGCCGCTGAAGTTTCGTCCGCGCCAGCTTGACCCGGCCATGCGCTGGGTTGCGGCGCAAACCTTCATCGCGCTGGCGGTTATCGCCGCCGCGTCGCGATTGTTTGTCGGTCAGCTGGAGGCGATCGGTGCGCTGTTCTCGCTGCCCGCGCATCTGGTGGCGCTGGTGTTGAGCCCCGTGGCTACCGAACTGCCTGAGACCGTCAACGCACTGATCTGGGTGCGCCAGGGCAAGGAGCGGCTCGCGTTGGCCAATATTTCCGGCTCCATGATGATCCAGGCCACCATCCCCAGTTCGCTGGCCCTGTTTGCCACGCCGTGGCTGTTCGACGCTCCGCTGGTGGCGGCCGGCGTGCTGACCATGCTGGCGATAGGTTACTTGTGGTGGCTATTTCAGCGTGGCCGCGTCGATGCGCGCTGGTTGCTGCCGGTGGGCGCGCTGTATGGCGTGTTTGCACTCTATGTTGCGTATCACTTCGGCATGCTTTGAATCGGCTTGCTCGCTGCATCAATGCATGTTGCCCATTTTCGCGTTGAAGAACAGCCCAAAGCAGGCGGCCACGAGCAGTATCGTTACGGCAACGAAGGACAGCAGACCCGGCAGCAAGCCCGTCCCCGCGTGTGATCGACCCCTGACCTTCAGCACGATGCCGGCCACGAGCACGGCCAGCGGTGGAATCGCGACAACACCGACGCCAATGCTTTCCACCAGACCTAGCGTGCCGGGTTCGCCGAAAAAGAGGATCAGCCACGCCAGCCGAAATCCCTTGCACAGCGGCGCGCTGGAGCTCGGTAGTTCCGGGCGTCGTGTGCAGAGAAAAGTTTGAAAACCGATTGCTTATGCCGGTACTTCGAATGCCGGATGCAGCGCAACCGGTGACATTGCAGGGGGCCGATTCAGTCTGGATGCGAGGCGTTGCGGTCACGGCCGGCGCCCAGCTTGGTATCCAGGCTGCCGAAAAGTTTCTTGAACATGCGCGAGAATTTGCCGCGCTTGGTCTTGCGCAGCTTTTCTTCTTCGCTCGTCAGCCAGGCGACCTGGATGACCCGCCGCTCTCCCTCGAACGGCAGATGGCCGTGGAAGGAATTGTCGCAGCGCTTGAACACCGCAAACTCGCCGTACAGCGGCGCAAGCTCCGGCACGACGATGCTGTCGATATCGTCGATCTTGTGCAGAAAGCGCAGGCAGCCGTCGCTGGTATCGGGCCACTGCGTGTTGAGGTAGATCAGCGCCGTGGCGACCTTGGACTTGCTGTCGGTGTGGATGGTGCCGTGGCGCTTGTTCAGCAGCCGACAGAGCGTCACCAGGGTTGGGTATTGGCCTAGGTCGTCGATACCCAGCCGCTCGCCGACGGCTTTGGCAAAGGCCGGCGATGTCATGTTTTCGATCAGCGCGTTGACGGCTGGCCCGCAGTCGCTGGGGTCGTAGGGGAAAAATCCGGCGCTGGCATAGTTCGGAAAGTCCCTGTCCAGGTCATTGCGCGCCTCGTCGGGCAGCTGACCGTGCGCGACCATGAAAGGGAAGGGATGCTGCGTTACCGTGGTATCCGGGCGATCGAGGCGTGCGGGATCGAGCAGAACGGCGGCGCTCATAAGGTGCTGGCTCCCTCAAAAATATCGGCTAGTGTACCGCCCGTCGGCGCAGAAATAGCGTGAGTTCGCCGGCCGGTTCATGCTTCATAAGGTGGACAGAAACGGCGCCGCGCCTTATCATTTCAACCCGCCCAGATACCTTCCCTCACGAGCTCCACAAGCCAGCCATGGCGCGGCTTGCGGGTCTTGCTGCATCAAAAAGGCGGACACCTCATGCATATTTCCGCTCTGCTTGCCCTCGAAGACGGCAGCGTGTTTCACGGTTACGCCGTGGGCGCGACTGGCGACACTGTCGGCGAAGTGGTTTTCAATACGGCGATGACCGGCTATCAGGAGATCCTCACCGATCCCTCCTACGCACGCCAGATCGTCACGCTGACCTATCCCCATATCGGCAACACCGGCGTCAATGCCGAGGATGTCGAGTCCAGCGCGGTGCACGCGGCGGGCCTGATTGTTCGCGACGTTCCCCGCCGCGCCAGCAACTGGCGCAGCACCGAAAGCCTGCCGGATTACCTGAAGCGCCACGGCACGGTGGCCATTGCCGGCCTCGACACGCGCCGGCTCACGCGCCTCCTGCGTGACAAGGGCGCCCTGTCCGGCTGCATCATGGCCGGCGAGCAGGTGGATGCGGAAGCGGCGCTGGCCAAGGCCCGCGCGTTTCCCGGCCTGAACGGCATGGACCTGGCCAAGGTAGTCAGTGTCACCAGGCCGTACGTGTGGAACGAGGGCATTTATGACCTCGACAACACCCGCTTCAACCAGCCGACCAGGCGCTTCAAGGTCGTGGCTTACGACTTCGGTACCAAGCTCAACATCCTGCGCCTGCTGGCCGAGCAGGGCTGCGAGGTCACCGTGGTGCCGGCGCAGACGTCCGCGACCGACGTATTGGCGATGAAGCCCGACGGCGTGTTTCTGTCCAACGGCCCGGGCGATCCGGCGGCGTGCGATTACGCCATCGCCGCCACGCGCGAATTCCTCGAAGCAAAGATCCCGCTGTTCGGCATCTGCCTCGGACACCAGATCATGGGCCTGGCAGTCGGTGCCTCCACGCTGAAGATGAAGTTCGGTCACCACGGTGCCAACCATCCGGTGAAGGACCTCGACAACGGCCGCGTGCTGATCACCTCGCAGAACCACGGCTTCGCGGTCGATCCGTCCACTCTGCCGGCCAACGTGCGCGTTACCCACACGTCGCTGTTCGACGGTTCGCTGCAGGGCTTTGCACTGACCGATCGCCCCGCATTCTGCTTCCAGGGACATCCGGAGGCGAGCCCCGGACCGCTCGATATCGGCTATCTGTTCGATCGTTTTGCAGCACTCATGCAGGAGGCCCGCTGAGATGGCCAAGCGTACCGATATAAAAAGCATCCTCATCATCGGCGCCGGCCCGATCGTCATCGGCCAGGCCTGCGAGTTCGACTACTCCGGCGCCCAGGCCTGCAAGGCGCTGAAGGAAGAGGGCTACCGGGTGATCCTGGTGAACTCCAATCCCGCCACGATCATGACCGACCCGGAAACCGCCGACGCGGTCTACATCGAGCCGATCAACTGGCAGACCGTCGAGCGCATCATCGCCAAGGAGCGCCCCGACGCGGTGCTGCCCACGATGGGTGGCCAGACCGGCCTCAACTGCGCGCTCGATCTGGCCGATAACGGCGTGCTGGAGAAGTACAGCGTTGAACTGATCGGCGCCAAGCGCGAAGCGATTCGCATGGCCGAAGATCGCGAGCTGTTCCGCGTGGCCATGGGCGAGATCGGGCTCGAATGCCCGAAAGCCGAGATTGCGCGCACGTTCGAACAGGCGCTGGCGACGCAGGCCAAGGTCGGCTACCCGACGGTGATCCGGCCCAGCTTCACGCTCGGCGGCTCCGGCGGCGGCATCGCCTACAACCGCGAAGAATTCGAGGAGATCGTGAAACGCGGTCTCGAGCTTTCACCGACGAGCGAGGTTCTGGTCGAGGAGTCGGTGCTGGGCTGGAAGGAGTTCGAGATGGAAGTGGTCCGCGACACGGCGGACAACTGCATCATCGTGTGCTCGATCGAGAATATCGATCCGATGGGCGTGCACACCGGCGACTCGATCACCGTGGCGCCGGCGCAGACGCTCACCGACAAGGAATACCAGCGCCTGCGCGATGCCTCGATCGCCGTGCTGCGCAAGATCGGCGTGGACACCGGCGGCTCCAACGTGCAGTTCGGCATCAATGCCGAGAATGGCCGCGTGGTCGTCATCGAAATGAATCCGCGCGTCTCGCGTTCGTCGGCGCTGGCATCGAAGGCGACCGGTTTTCCGATCGCCAAGATCGCGGCCAAGCTCGCCGTCGGCTACACGCTGGACGAACTGAAGAATGACATCACCGGTGGCCTCACGCCGGCGTCGTTCGAGCCGTCGATCGATTACGTGGTAACCAAGATCCCGCGCTTTGCGTTCGAGAAATTCCCCTCCGCTGACGCGCGCCTGACCACGCAGATGAAATCGGTGGGCGAGGTGATGGCGATCGGCCGCACCTTCCACGAGTCGCTGCAGAAGGCGCTGCGCGGTCTGGAGATCGGCAAGACCGGTCTCAATCCGACCGGCCTGGATATCAGCACCGACGACGGCCTGGCCGTGCTCAAGCGCGAGCTGCGCGAGCCGCGGCCGGACCGCGTCTTCCATTTGGCCGATGCGTTCCGTGCCGGCCTGTCGCTGGAAGAAGTGCACAACCTCAGCCGCGTCGATCCATGGTTTCTCGCCGCGTTCGAGGACATCGTGCTGACCGAGACGGAGATTGCCGAGCAGGGGCTCAGCGCGATCGACGAGCCGCGCATGCGCGAGCTGAAGCGCCTCGGGTTCTCCGATGCGCGCGTGGCCGAACTGCTCCACACCGACGAGGCGGCGGTACGCCATTTGCGTCACACGCTGGGCGTACGGCCGGTCTACAAGCGCGTGGATTCCTGTGCGGCCGAGTTCGCCACCAGCACGGCCTACATGTACTCGACCTACGAGGAAGAGTGCGAGGCCGCGCCGACCAGTCGCGACAAGATCATGGTGCTGGGCGGTGGCCCTAATCGCATCGGTCAGGGTATCGAGTTCGATTACTGCTGCGTGCACGCGTCGCTGGCCCTGCGCGAGGACGGCTACGAGACCATCATGGTCAACTGCAATCCGGAAACCGTCTCGACCGACTACGACACCTCCGATCGCCTGTATTTTGAATCGCTGACGCTGGAAGACGTGCTGGAAATCGTGCACATCGAAAAGCCCAAGGGCGTGATCGTTCAGTACGGCGGCCAGACCCCACTGAAGCTCGCGCGTGCGCTGGAGGCGGCCGGCGTGCCGATCATCGGCACCAGCCCGGACAGCATCGATCTGGCCGAGGATCGCGAACGCTTCCAGCACATGATCGAAAAGATCGGCCTGAAGCAGCCGCCGAACCGCACCGCGCGCAACGCCGACGAGGCGCTCGCCCTGGCGCGCGAAATCGGTTACCCGCTGGTGGTGCGCCCGAGCTACGTGCTCGGCGGTCGCGCGATGGAAGTGGTGCATGACGATGCCGATCTTTCGCGCTACATCCGCGATGCGGTGCAGGTGTCCAACGACTCGCCGGTGCTGCTGGATCGCTTCCTCGACCACGCGGTCGAAGTGGACGTCGATATCATCGCCGATGCCGAAGGCAACGTGCTGATCGGCGGCATCATGGAGCACATCGAGGAGGCGGGCGTGCATTCGGGCGATTCGTCCTGCTCGCTGCCGCCGTATTCGCTCAGTGCCGAGATCCAGGACGAGATGCGTCGCCAGGTCACCATGATGGCGCGCGAGCTCAAGGTCATTGGCCTGATGAATACGCAGTTCGCCATTCAGGGCGAGACGGTGTTCATTCTGGAAGTGAATCCGCGCGCGTCGCGCACCGTGCCGTTCGTTTCCAAGGCGATCGGCGTGCCGCTGGCCAAGATCGCTGCACGCGTTATGGCCGGCCGAACGCTGGCAAGTCTCGGCGCCACGCACGAAGTGATCCCGTCGTACTATTCAGTGAAAGAGGCAATCTTCCCGTTCCTGAAATTCCAGAACGTCGATCCGATCCTTGGTCCCGAGATGCGTTCGACCGGTGAAGTCATGGGCGTGGGCCGCAGCTTTGGCGCAGCCTTTGCGCGAGGTCACGAAGCGGCCGGCATCAAGCCGCCGAAGGTAGGCAAGGTTTTCCTGTCGGTGCGCGACAGCGACAAGGAGCGCCTGCTGCACGTGGCCAAGGAGGTGGTCGCGCGCGGTTTCAATCTGGTGGCAACCTCAGGCACAGCCAGCTATCTGGCCGAACACGGCGTGATCTGCGAGCGCATCAACAAGGTGCTCGAGGGCCGACCGCATATCGTCGACTTGATCAAGAACGGCGAGATCGTCTACATCGTCAACACGACCGAGGGCAAACAGGCGATCGCCGATTCGTTCTCGATTCGGCGTGAGGCTCTGCAGCATCGCGTGACGTATTCCACCACCTTGGCAGGCGCCCGCGCGCTCGTGCATTCGCTGGATTTCCGCAGCGATGGCGACGTGCACAGCCTGCAGGAACTGCACAAGGAGCTCAGCGCATGAGCCGTCCACCGATTACCAAAGCCGGCGCCGAGCGCCTGCGCGGCGAGCTGGAAAAGCTGAAGTTCGTCGACCGGCCGCGGATCATCGCGGCCATTGCCGAGGCCCGCGCGCACGGTGACCTGAAGGAGAACGCCGAGTACCACGCGGCGCGCGAGCAGCAGAGTTTTGCCGAAGGGCGCATCGCCCAACTGGAATCCCTGTTGTCGAACGCCGAAGTGATCGACGTGACGCAGCTCAATCCGGGCAGCCGCGTGGTGTTCGGTGCGATCGTCGATCTGGAGGACGAAGACACCGGAGCGGCGGTGACCTACCAGATCGTTGGCGATCTGGAGGCGGACATCAAGCTGCACATGATCGCGGTATCGTCACCGATTGCGCGCGCGCTGATCGGCAAGAACGAGGGCGACAGCTTCGAGTTCACCGCGCCCAACGGCGTCAAGCATTACGAAATCACCGGCGTTCGCTACAGCTGAAACTTGCCTGGCGAGATGCAACCGCGCCTCGCCAGGCAAACCATTTCGATGGGCACAAAAA
>CBAAAD010000030.1:11135-14007 GCA_964658785.1 uncultured Methylobacterium sp. | reverse complement strand
GATCTCGTCGAGCAGCCGCTGAAATTCGTTGGCGGTGAGATAAACGCGATTGAGCGCTTCGAACTTCTCCAGAAAATTGCGCTCAAGCGCGCCGCGGTCGCGAATATCCGGACGCAGGGTGTACTTGAGTTCACCGAGCTTCGCGATGAGCTCTTGCTCAATGGCACTTTCCTTGACGGGCATGGCGTATCTCTGACGGATGCATCGCGCATCCACGGTGGAAGTATGGCGGCAACAACTGCCTGACGTCAGTCTACCGAGCGACGATAGAATCGCGGCCCTATTTTCACCACTCAAAAAAAAACCCCGCCGGAGCGGGGTTCTGTATGGCTGTTGCAAATGTCTTGCTGAGCAGTACGGCCACAGATGGCCGCTTTGCGATTCCTGCCACCGAGTCGATGGCAGGAATCCGGGACTTAGAAGTCCATACCGCCCATGCCGCCCATGCCGCCCGGCGCGCCGCCGCCGTGGCCATGGCCGTCGTCTTTCTTCGGCACTTCGGCAACGATCGCCTCGGTGGTGATCGCCAGACCGGCGACCGATGCGGCGTGCTGCAGGGCCGAACGGGTGACCTTGGTCGGATCCAGGATGCCCATTTCAACCATGTCGCCGAACTCGCCGGTGGCGGCGTTGTAGCCGAAGTTGCCGGTGCCTTCCTTGACCTTGTTGAGGATCACGGAGGGCTCTTCGCCGGCGTTCGACACGATCGCACGCAGCGGCGCTTCCAGCGCGCGGCGCGTGATCGCGATGCCCAGGTCCTGATCGGTGTTGTCGCCCTTCAGGCCTTCGACAGCCTTCAGTGCGCGGATCAATGCCACACCACCGCCGGGGACAACGCCTTCTTCAACGGCTGCGCGCGTGGCGTGCAGGGCGTCTTCGACGCGGGCCTTCTTCTCTTTCATTTCGATCTCGGTGCCGGCACCGACCTTGATCACGGCAACACCGCCGGCCAGCTTGGCCACGCGCTCCTGCAGCTTCTCGCGGTCATAGTCGGACGAGGTCTCTTCGATCTGCGCCTTGATCTGGCCGATGCGCGACTGGATCTTCTCCGCTTCGCCGGCACCGTCGATGATCGTGGTGTTTTCCTTGGTGATGACGATGCGCTTGGCGCGACCCAGATCGCCGATTGTGGTCTTTTCCAGCGACAGGCCCACTTCCTCGGACACAACCTGACCGTTGGTCAGCACCGCGATGTCTTCCAGGATCGCCTTGCGACGATCGCCGAAGCCCGGCGCCTTGACGGCGGCGACCTTGACGATGCCGCGGATCGTGTTGACGACCAGCGTGGCCAGGGCCTCGCCTTCGACTTCCTCGGCCACGATCAGCAGCGGCTTGCCGGCCTTGGCGACGGCTTCCAGCACGGGCAACAGCTCGCGCACGTTCGACACTTTCTTGTCGTGGATCAGGATGTACGGGTCGTCCAGCTCAACCTGCTGCGACGCCTGGTTGTTGATGAAGTACGGCGACAGGTAGCCGCGGTCGAACTGCATGCCTTCGACGACGTCGAGCTCGTTCTCCAGACCGGAACCTTCCTCGACCGTGATCACGCCTTCCTTGCCGACTTTCTTCATCGCGGTGGCGATGATGTCGCCGATGTTGGTGTCGGAGTTGGCCGAAATGGTGCCGACCTGTGCGATCGCCTTGTCGTCGGCGGTCGGGTTGGACAGCTTCTTCAGCTCGCCGACAGCGGCGATGACGGCCTTGTCGATGCCACGCTTCAGGTCCATCGGGTTGATGCCGGCGGCAACCGCCTTCAGGCCTTCCTGGATGAACGCCTGGGCCAGCACGGTCGCGGTGGTGGTGCCGTCACCGGCGACGTCGGACGTCTTGGAAGCGGCTTCCTTGACGATCTGCGCGCCGAGGTTCTCGTACTTATCAGCCAGCTCGATCTCTTTGGCGACGGACACGCCGTCCTTGGTGATCGTGGGGGCGCCGAAGCTCTTCTCGAGCACGACATTGCGGCCCTTGGGACCGAGGGTGACCTTGACCGCATTGGCCAGGGTGTTCACGCCCTTCAGCATGCGGGCGCGGGCGTCTTCGCCGAAACGTACTTCTTTAGCTGCCATGATTTTTTTGCCTCAAAAAAATTAAATTAGGTAAGGTTTGTCGCTTGCGAAAGCCCAACGGAAAGGAGCCAAAGGCGACTGGAGTGCGCGGCTTTTCAATTCGCGCTCATCCCGCCGAGACCCCCGCTCGAATCAGCCTTCAATCACAGCCACGATGTCGTCTTCCTTCAGGAAGACCAGATCTTCGCCGTCGATCTTGATTTCCTGGCCGGCGTATTTGCCGAACAGGACGGTGTCGCCCACCTTCACCGACATCGGGCGCACGCTGCCGTCTTTCTGGATCAGGCCGGTGCCGGCGGCGGTGACCTTGCCGCGGGTCGGCTTTTCGGTGGCGCTGTCGGGGATGACGATGCCGCCGGCCGAGACGCGCTCTTCTTCGAGACGCTTGACGATGACGCGATCATGCAACGGACGCAGTGTGCTCATGGGTGGACTCCAACTTGGCTAGTGAAATGGAACGAGGTTTCGAAGACCCGGATCGGCGACTTGTTAGCACTCGATACCGATGAGTGCTAATTTTAATGATGCAACGATCCTGTGCAAGCGTCTTGAACCGGTGACTGGACAGCAGATTGGGCGCCTTGACGCCACTTTCAAGGTGCCGTCATCGAACAATCACACGCGCCGACTCACCGACCCGGCGGTGTGACGCGCTGGCGGCGAATGTGCGTCAATCTCGACCAACCGCTGTCAGCCGCGCCAGGCAGCGGTTATCTGCCTAGTCCTGCACGTTCCAGGTAAGGCCGACCTAATAAGCCATAATGGCCAGTCGCCTGTCCCCGCAGGCCCCGATTGCTGGAGTTGTC
>CBAAAD010000030.1:0-11035 GCA_964658785.1 uncultured Methylobacterium sp. | reverse complement strand
ATAAGCCATAATGGCCAGTCGCCTGTCCCCGCAGGCCCCGATTGCTGGAGTTGTCATGAGACCGTTGCTTGCCGGCCGAAGGTCCGTTCGTGCGCTGATAAACACGCTGCTCTGGCTGGGCCTGCTGCTCGCCGCCGCGCCGGTGTGTTCGCAAAGCACCGCTGACTTGCTGCCAGTTACCGAGGCGTACAAGCTCACCACCGATGCGTCCACGCCCGGGGTGCTGAAGCTGCACTGGACCCTGGCCCAGGACTACTACCTCTACCGCGGCCGGATGAAGTTCAAGGCCGGCGCTGGCGTTACGCTCGGCGATCCGCAGTTGCCGAACGGCGAAAAGCATCACGACGAATACCTGGGCGACGTGGAGATTTACCACCACGCCATCGACGCCACCGTGCCGTACACCGTAGCCGCCGGCACCGCACGGCTGGCATTGAGCGTGCAGTACCAGGGTTGCCACGAGGTCGATCCGAAGATCTGCTACCCGCCGCACACCGAGCAGCTCGACCTGCCGTTGCCGGCTGGGGCGACCAAGTCCGCCGACTCGACACCGGCGTCAAACAACGGCTCGCTGGGCGACGCCCTGCACGCGCTGGGCGGCAAGTCACCCACGGCAGGCAACGGACCGCTGCCGCCGGAGCAGGCGTTCCGGCTGGAGGCGCTGGCCAGCTCGCCGGGCCATCTGCTGCTGCGCTGGACCATGCCCAAGGGCTATTACCTTTACAAAGATCAGACCACGCTGCAGCCGCACGATGCGCCGGGCCTGAGCCTGAAGCCGACGTGGCCTGCCGGCGTGATGCACCAGGATGCGAAGTACGGCAACGTGACCGTGTATTTCGATCAGCTGGAGCTGCCCGTGGCCGTCGACGGCGATCTCGCCGGGCGGCAGTCGCTCGCGCTGGACGCCAGTTTTCAGGGCTGCCAGGACGGTGGCCTGTGCTACCCGGTGATGCATCGCACCCTGACGATCGATTTGGGCAGCGCCGGCGCTTCGCCAAGCGCTGCAGCAGTGGCGCCGGAAATGCCGCCCGCCGGCATCACCGGCACGGCGGTGCAGATCAGCCTGCTCAGTGCGCTGCTGCTCGCGCTGGGCGGCGGTCTCGTGCTGAACCTGATGCCTTGCGTATTGCCTGTGCTGTCCATCAAGGCGGTGAGCATTCTCGAAAGCGGCGAGAGCGCCGCCAGAGCGCGTCGCCATGCGTTGTATTACAGCGCCGGCGTGATGAGCAGCTTTGCCGCGCTGGGCCTGGGCATTCTCGCGCTGCGTTCGGCCGGTCACGCGCTCGGCTGGGGCTCGCAGCTGCAGCAGCCGCTGCTGGTCGGTGTGCTGGCCTGCGTGATGCTGGCCGTTGGCCTGTCGATGTCGGGCGTGGTGCAGTTCGGCGCCTCGCTGGGCAATACCGGCGCATCGCTGGCCTCGCGCTCGGGCCCGGCGGGCGATTTCTTCACCGGCGTGCTCGCGGTGGTGGTGGCCAGCCCGTGCACCGCGCCGTTCATGGGCAGCGCGCTGGCGTATGCGTTTGCCGCGCCGATGCTGTCCGCGCTGCTGGTGTTTCTGATGCTGGGCGTCGGCCTGGCGCTGCCGTTCCTGCTGATCGGCTTTGTGCCGGCGCTGGCCCGCCTGCTGCCGCGACCGGGCCGCTGGATGGAAACGCTGAAAGAGGTGCTGGCCTTCCCGATGTACCTCACCGCCGTGTGGCTGGTGTGGGTGCTCGCGCACCAGCGCGGCGCCGACGCCGTCGGCCTGGTGCTGGTGGCGATGGTACTGCTGGCGATGGCGCTGTGGTGGTTCGAGCGCAGCCGCCACGGGCGGGCGCTGAGCAAGGTGTTTGTCGCCCTGCTCGCCATCGCTACGCTGGTGCCGCTGTATCTGCTGGCGCACGTGCCGCCGCAGGCAAGCGCGGCCGCGACGCAGGAAGGCGTGGTCGCCTACACGCCGGAAAAGCTCGCTTCGCTGCGCGCCACCGATACGCCGGTATTCGTCGACATGACCGCCGACTGGTGCGTCACCTGCAAGGCCAACGAGCACACCGTGCTGGATACGGACGCGTTCCGCGACCTGCTCAAGCGCACCGGCGCGGTCTATATGAAAGGCGACTGGACCGACGTCAATCCGACCATCAGCGCGTTTCTGCAGCAGTACCACTCGCCCGGCGTGCCGCTGTATGTGGTGTTTCCGAAGCACGGTGGACCGGGCAACCAGCTTTCGACCGTGCTCACGCCCTCGATGGTCGAGCAGGCGCTGACCGCGGCGGCGCAATAAAAAATGACGCGAACGAACTGGTTCATCCTCGGCATGTCGGTGCTCGCCGCGGGCATCGGCGGCTATATCGAGCATCGCCAGCGCCAGCCGGATGCGTCGATCATCGGCCAGCCCGCGCCGGTCAGCAGCCTGCCCGATCTCGGCGGCAGGACGCACGCGCTGAGCGACTACCGCGGTCACCGCGTGCTGCTGAATTTCTGGGCCAGCTGGTGCGGCCCCTGTCTCGACGAAATGCCTGCGCTCGATCGCGCGCAAGCGCGGTTCGGTAGCGGCACGTCCGCCGGACCGGGCGCCATCGTGATCGGCATTGCGATGGACGACCCGGCGATGGCGCGCACCTTTCTTGTCGCGCATCCGCCGCATTATCCGATCCTGCTCGGCGACCTCAACGAGCCGAGCACCACGCAGCAATTCGGCGATACCACCGCCGTGCTGCCCTATAGCGTGCTGCTGGGCCCGGACGGCCGCGTACTGGCCACCCATACCGGCGCGCTGTCCGACGCGGAGATGGCCGCCTGGCTGAAACCGGACAGCAAGCCCTGAATCCTCGCCCGGCATACGCCCGCGCACGGGAAACTTTCACTTCTCCGCCAAACATCGCCGATCGTCAGCGAACTGGACAACCGACCCATCTGCGGGCAGACTGCGCAGATTCCGGACATCCGGGCGCGACCGTGGGTGCAACGTGGCGAAGATCCTTGTCCTGCATGGACCCAACCTCAACCTGCTGGGCGCGCGCGAGCCGGACATCTATGGTCGTCAGACCCTGGCCGACATCAATCAGCAGCTGGCCGAACGCGCGCAAGAAGCCGGCCACGAACTGGCCTGGTTCCAGTCCAACGCCGAGCACGAGCTGATCGGCCGCATACAGCAGGGTCGCGACGATCGCACGGCGCTGATCCTGTTCAACCCCGCCGCCTTTACCCACACCAGCATCGCCCTGCGCGACGCGCTGATGGCGGTGGCGATTCCGTTTATCGAGGTGCACCTGTCCAACGTCCACGCGCGCGAACCGTTCCGGCATCAGTCGTACCTGTCGGACATTGCAGTGGGCGTGATCTGCGGCTTCGGCGGCGACAGCTACCGGCTGGCGCTGGAAGCGGCGATCCACCGGCTGCACGCGTCGGCCGCCAGCGCGCCCGACGTTCCCAAGTAACGCCATCACTTTCATTGACTGCAACACGTTAGGCCGCAAGCCAACTCCCCATCCCCATGCGCTGGCTCCACAGCGCGACTGACAAAAGGCTGATCCGATGGATTTGCGCAAAATCAAAAAACTGATCGACCTGCTCGAAGAGTCGAACCTCGCCGAGCTCGAAATCAAGGAAGGCGAGGAAGTGGTGCGGCTGTCGCGCGTACCGAAAAACACCGCGCCCGTCGCCGCCCCCGTCGCACCGGCGCCGGCACCCGTGGCTGCAGCAGCGCCCGCGCCAGTCGCGGCGGCCGTGGAAACCCCCGCTGCCGATGCCCTGCCGGCCGGACACGTGGTCAAGGCGCCGATGGTCGGCACCTTCTACGCATCCGCCACGCCCGGCACACCGGCCTTCGTCAAGGTCGGCCAGCAGGTCGCCGCGGGTGAAACGCTGGGCATCATCGAGGCGATGAAGATGTTCAACCAGATCGAGGCCGACGTGGCCGGCACGGTCAAGGCCATCCTGATCGAAAACGGTCAGCCGGTGGAATTCGACGAACCGATGTTCGTGATCGCCTGAGCGACAGGCGCCTACGCGGGCGCCGCGCCAAGCACCGCCACCTGGCAGCCGCGCGCTCGATGCGCGCCGCTCCGAAGTTACCGCACAGGCTCCAAACCATGCCCAAGCTTGAAAAAGTCGTCATCGCCAATCGCGGAGAAATCGCGCTGCGCATCCTGCGCGCGTGTCACAGCCTCGGCATCAAGACCGTGGCCGTGCACTCCACCGTCGACCGCAACCTGAAGCACGTCGGCCTCGCCGACGAATCGGTCTGCATCGGCCCCGGCCCCTCCGTCGACAGTTACCTCAATATTCCGCGCATCATCGCGGCGGCTGAGATCACCGACGCCGGCGCGATTCACCCCGGCTACGGCTTTCTGTCCGAGCGCGCGGATTTTGCCGAACAGGTCGAACAGTCCGGCTTCGTCTTCATCGGCCCGACGGCATCGGTCATTCGTCTGATGGGCGACAAGGTCGAGGCGATTCGCGCGATGAAAGCTGCCGGCGTGCCCTGCGTGCCCGGCTCCGGGGGCCCGCTGGGCGACGACGTGGACGAGAACCTGCGCATCGCCAAAGAAATCGGCTACCCGGTCATCATCAAGGCTTCCGGCGGCGGCGGCGGTCGCGGCATGCGCGTGGTGCGCACCGAAGCCCATCTCGGCAATGCGGTGACGCTGACCAAGGCCGAGGCCAAGGCGGCGTTCGGCAACGAACAGGTCTACATGGAAAAATTTCTGGAGAATCCGCGCCACGTGGAAATCCAGGTCATGGCCGACGGCCAGGGCAACGCCATCCACCTGGGCGAGCGTGACTGCTCGATGCAGCGCCGTCACCAGAAGGTAGTCGAGGAGGCACCCGCGCCGGGCATCACGCCGGAGCAGCGCGCGGCGATCGGCAAGGTCTGCGTCGACGCCTGCCTGCGCATTGGCTATCGCGGTGCCGGGACGTTCGAGTTTCTGTTCGAGAACGGCAACTTCTACTTCATCGAAATGAACACCCGCATCCAGGTCGAGCATCCGGTGACCGAGCTGATCACCGGCATCGACCTGGTGCGCGAGCAGCTGCTGATTGCCGGCGGCGAGAAGCTTTCGATCCGGCAGGAAGACGTGGTGATCCGCGGCCACGCGATCGAGTGCCGCATCAATGCCGAAGATCCCGACACCTTCATGCCGTCGCCCGGCACGGTGAAGCGCTTCGAGGCGCCCGGCGGCCCTGGCGTGCGCGTGGACACGCACCTGTACGACGGCTACAAAATTCCGCCGAACTACGATTCGATGATCGGCAAGCTGATCGTGCACGGACCCGATCGCGAAACCGCGATCGCACGCATGCGCCTGGCGCTGGCCGAAACCGTGATCGAAGGCGTCAAGTGCAATATCCCGCTGCAGCAGCGCATCATGGCCGACGCGGGCTTTCAGCACGGCGGCCAGAACATCCACTATCTGGAAAAGCGCATGGCCGAGCAGAAGGGTCAGACGCCAGTCGACAGCTGAGCTGCCAGCGCGCAACGGTCGCCTCCGAAAAAACGACCGCTGCGCTCCATCGCCAAACTCCACGGACACCGCATGCCCTGGCTAGAACTCTCCCTCGTCGTACGCACCGAACAGCAGCCCAGCGCGGAAGAAGCGCTGGACGAGCTCGGCGCGCTGTCGATCACGCTGCAGGACGCCGATGCGGAAACGCCGGACGAGCAGGCGATCTTCGAACCCGGCGTGGGCGAGCTGCCGCTGTGGCCGATGATCACGCTCAATGCGCTGTTCGATGCCGGCACCGATCGCCGCGGCCTGATCGAAACGCTGGGCGAACTGCTGTCGTGGCTGGAGCCGGCGCAGGTGGTGTTTCGCGACGTCGCCGACCAGGACTGGGAGCGCGCCTGGATGGATCAGTTCAAGCCGATGGTGTTCGGCCGGCGGCTGTGGATTTATCCGTGGAATATCGAGCCGCCGGAAGATGAAGAACTCGTCGGCCGCTCCAGCGCATCCTGCGCACGCGGCACTAGCGCATCCATGCGCGTCGTCGTGCGACTCGATCCCGGCCTCGCCTTCGGCAGCGGCACGCATCCGACCACAGCGCTGTGTCTGGAATGGCTCGACGGCCTGTCGCTCGCCGGCAAGAGCGTCATCGACTACGGCTGCGGCTCGGGCATTCTCGCCATCGCCGCCCTGAAGCTCGGCGCGGCCAGCGCGGTGGGTATCGACAACGACCCGCAGGCGCTTATCGCCTCGGCCGACAACGCACAGCGCAACGGCGTGGCCGATAAGCTCGACGTGTTCGAGCCTGGTGCCGTGAGCACCGCGGCCGATGTGTTCATCGCAAACATTCTCGCCGGTCCCCTGGCCGCGCTGGCGCCGACCTTTGCAGCGCTGGCGAAACCCGGCGCGCCGTTTGCCATCTCCGGCATCCTCGCCGGCCAGCAGGACGAGTTGCTGGAACGCTACGCCGAGTGGTTCGACGAGCTCACCTTCGACACACGCGAAGACTGGGTGCGCATCAGCGGCCGGCGGCGCGCTTGAATGCTGCGCCGTAGCGATGGTTTCCCGCGCGTTGTTCGCTTTGTCTGCAGCACTTCACCGCAACGATGGCTCATGCGCACAGGCGGCAACAGACCAGCCTGCTAGACTCGCACCACCGAGTTAAAAGCGGCCTGCATGTATACCCAATGTCCTGAATGCCTGTCCGTGTTTTCGCTGGATGCGCAAACGCTGGCGCAAGCCCACGGTCTTGTGGTGTGCGGACACTGCAGCACCAGCTTCGACAGTCTCGACACGCTCACCGGACAGCTCCCGCCCGAACCGTTTCGTGAGCTGCCGATCAACGATCAGGCCTATCAGCCGCCGCGCATGGATCTGGTGGTGTATCGCCCGAAACCGTTGCTTTCGGCGGTGGTCGATACCGCGGTGACGCATGAGAATGGCGCATCCCGCATGGTTGCCGACAAGGATGAAGAAGACTTTTCCCAGCTGGTGTTCGCGCCGCGCTTCGTTCGTCAGAAAGTCGGCAAGGAATCGCGGCGCTCGCAGCGCCGCGCGACCAGGCAGCGCAAGCGTGCCACGGGCGAGCGGCGCTGGCCCTGGGTGGTTGCCGGCCTGCTCCTGCTGTTGGCGCTCGGTGCGCAGCTGGCTTGGGCCAAGCGCGCATTCCTGATCAAAGATCCTGTGGCCGGCGGCTGGCTGCGCGCAGCATGCGCCACGCTCGGATGCGATCTCCCACTCGTCGCGGCGCCGCAGCAGCTGCGCCTGCTGGCCAGCAACGTGCAGGCGCATCCCAGCGTATCGGGTGCACTGATGATCAGCGCCAGCGTGCGTAACGATGCGATTTTTGCGCAGCCGTTTCCCGTGCTCACCGTCACGCTGTCCGACGCACAGGGCAAGCGCATCGCCATGCGCCGCCTGCAGCCGCGCGAATATCTGGACGACACCGCGATTCTCAAGCAAGGCCTGGCTCCGGGAGCCAGCGCTGCGCTGCTGCTCGAGGTCGAGGACCCGGGCGACAAGGCGGTCGCTTTCGAATTTGGTTTCCAATAGCACTTAATTTTCTCCGCCGGCACGGGTAGACTCAGTCCCTCGCGAAAAAGGGCAGGCATGCCCGACACACGCCGCGAACGACACCCACTAATAATCAATGCAGCGGCCAACGCAGCCGCTGTACCGTGAGGGAATCCATCCGTGAATGCCGTCAGACTGCCTGCCGCCGAGGCCGCGAAACAGACCTCGTCACCGGGTAACGGTGCGCACAAAGACGGCGCGCATGCTGCCGTTCATCAGGTGAACGGCCATGCGCAGACCGGCAGCACGCAAAGCGTCAGCGCGCTCAGTGAATGCGTTGCCCGCACGGTGCGCCGGTATCTTGCCGATATCGGCGATACCGAATGCGCCGAAGGTCTGCACGCCATGGTATTGCGCGAGGTAGAGACACCCCTGCTGCGCGAGGTGCTGGCTTTTCACGAAGGCAACCAGAGCCGCGCCGCCAGCGCCCTGGGCATCAACCGCGCCACGCTGCGCAAGAAGCTGGCCGCGCACGGGTTGCTGTAAACAAAAGCGGGGAACGGGGACGCGCGCAGCGCGAACGCCAAAGGCGGCCCGAAGGGCGAGTGGCGAAGCCACGAGTAACGGGGAACGGCCAGAGCGTCGCACAAAGCGGCTTTGTGTTGCGCGTGAATATCGCGCTTTCAGTTGTCCACACGGCGTTTCAATTTTTCGCTCCTGATAAACTCGTACAGCACGAGGCTTCCCGCTTCAAACCGTTCCCCGTTCCCCGCTCCTCTATAATAGGCGGCTGCATATACCGGGAATCGCCATGTCTGCTCCAGCTCTCACCCCTATTCGCCGCGCGCTGCTCAGCGTGTCGGACAAGACCGGCCTGATCGAGCTGGGCCAGCGGCTCGTCGCCGCCGGCGTTGAGCTGCTCTCGACCGGCGGCAGCGCCAAGGCTTTGCGCGAAGCCGGCGTCGCGGTGATCGACGTGAGCGATGTCACCGGCTTTCCGGAAATCATGGACGGCCGCGTCAAGACCCTGCACCCCAAGGTCCACGGCGGCCTGCTTGGTCGACGCGGTACCGACGATGCGGTGATGGCCGAGCTGGGCATCGCGCCGATCGACCTGCTGGTGCTGAACCTGTATCCGTTCGAGAGCACGGTGGCGAAGCCCGACTGCACGCTGGAACAGGCGATCGAGAATATCGATATCGGTGGCCCGGCGATGCTGCGCTCGGCGGCAAAAAACTGGAACGATGTCGGCGTTCTGACCTCGCCCGATCAATATGCCGAAGCGTTGAGCGAAATCGAAACGCACGGCGGCCTCACGCGCGCGACGCGCTTCAAGCTGGCCGTGGCCGCGTTCAACAACGTGGCCAATTATGACGGCGCGATCAGCGACTACCTCTCGGCGCTTCAGCTCGACGACACGCAGCGGGCCATCGCGGGGCACGACGCTTTTCCGGGCCAGATCAACAGCCGCTTCGTGAAGTTGATGGACCTGCGCTACGGCGAAAACCCGCACCAGCAGGCAGCGTTCTATCGCGATCTGTATCCCGCGCCGGGCACACTCGCCACCTTCCAGCAGGTGCAGGGCAAGGAGCTGTCGTTCAACAACATCGCCGACGCCGACGCGGCCTGGGAGTGCGTGCGCAGCTTTACCAAGCCGGCCTGCGTCATCGTCAAACATGCCAATCCCTGCGGCGTGGCGGTGAGCCTGGACGGTATCGGCCGCGCGTACGAGCTTGCCTACCAGACCGACCCGACCTCGGCCTTCGGCGGCATCATCGCGTTCAACCGCGAGGTGGATGCCGAAACTGCGCGCGCCATCGTCGACCGTCAGTTCGTCGAGGTGGTGCTGGCGCCGGGCTACGCGAAAGACGCGCTGAAAGTGTTCGGCAAAAAGGCCAACGTGCGCGTGCTGGTGATTCCGCTGCCCGAAGGCGGCGCGCTGGTCGACGCGCATCCGGGCAATCACTCCAAGCGCGTCGGCTCGGGCCTGCTGATCCAGACCGCCGATCTGGGCATGATCGGCGCCGACGATCTGAAAATCGTCACGCGCCGCGCGCCGACCGAGGCGGAAATCCACGACCTGATCTTTGCCTGGAAGGTGGCCAAGTTCGTCAAGAGCAACGCCATCGTCTACGCGCGCGATCGCCAGACCATCGGCATCGGCGCCGGCCAGATGAGCCGCATCTACAGCGCGCGCATTGCCGGCATCAAGGCGGCCGACGAGAAGCTCGAAGTACGCGGCTCGGTGATGGCCTCCGACGCGTTCTTCCCGTTCCGCGACGGTATCGACGCGGCGGCCGGAGCCGGTATCCGCGCAGTGATCCAGCCCGGCGGCTCGATGCGCGACAGCGAGGTGATCGCCGCCGCCGACGAGCACGACATGGCGATGGTGTTCACCGGGATGCGGCACTTCCGCCACTGAGCGTCGCTGACGACCAACGCGCCAGCGCTACTCAGTCGACGGCGGCCCCATTTGGCACGGCGTCCGACAAAGTCGCCGCGCCGGCTTTGCGCTGCGCATATTTGCGCGCCAGCACGGCGCACGTCATCAGCTGAATCTGATGGAACAGCATGATCGGCAGCACGATCGCGCCGAGCGGGTGTCCGGCGAACAGCACCTTGGCCATCGGCACGCCGCTGGCCAGGCTTTTCTTCGAACCGCAGAACACGATGGTGATCTCGTCCTCGGTGCCGAAGCCCAGCGCGCGCGAACCGTAGCGCGTCACCGTCAGGGCGACGGCCAGCAAAACCGCGTTCACCACCAGCAGGCCGCCCAGCACCGGCAGCGGCATCTGCTTCCACAAACCTTGCAAAACCGCGGCGCTGAAAGCGGTATAGACCACCAGCAGGATCGAACCCTGGTCCACATAGCTGAGCAGGCCGCGGTGGCGCTCGACCCACCGGCCGATCCAGCGCTGCGCGACCTGACCGGCCACGAACGGTACCAACAGCTGCAGCACGATCTTGCCGATCGCATCCCACGACATGCCGCCCTGTCCGTGCGACTCCATCATCAGACCGACCAGCAGCGGCGTGATGAAAATACCCAACAGGCTGGACGCCGATGCGGCGCAGATCGCCGCCGGAATATTGCCGCGCGCGATCGAAGTGAACGCGATCGACGACTGCACCGTCGATGGCAAGGTGCACAGAAACAGCACGCCCAGATAAAGATCCGGCGTCACCAGCCACGACAGAAGCGGTTTCAGCAGCAGCCCGAGCAGCGGAAACATCACGAAGGTGCTGCCCAGCACGATCAGGTGCAGCCGCCAGTGCGTCATCCCGGCCACTACCGCCTCGCGCGACAGCTTGGCGCCGTGCAAAAAGAACAACAGGGCAATCGCCGCGTCGGTCAGCAGGTTGAAGGCACTTGCCGTTTCGCCCCGGCACGGCAGCAGGCTCGCGATCAGCACCGTAAGCACCAGCGCACAGGTAAAACGGTCGGGAAGAAAACGGGCGATTGCCATGGCATGGGTGACCTGAAAAGTTCAGGTCGCCATTGCAGCGCGCCGGCATTGATAAATCAAATCGTATTATGTGATCTTTTGATACTCTTTACGCATGAATATCAGCCTGCGCCAGCTGCGCGCCTTTCT
>CBAAAD010000029.1:7733-14031 GCA_964658785.1 uncultured Methylobacterium sp. | reverse complement strand
CTTGCGCTCACCGCCAACCTACAAAGGGCCTGCGGACCGCCGCGTTCCCCTATACTTCGCCACGGAGTCGGCCGGGCAGTCGCGTCGCGCGCAAGCGCATCGAGGAAAGTCCGGGCTCCGCAGGGCAGAGTGCCAGGTAACTCCTGGGCAGCGTGAGCTGACGGCCAGTGCAACAGAGAGCAGACCGCCGAACGGCATCTCCGGATGTGCGTGGTAAGGGTGAAAGGGTGCGGTAAGAGCGCACCGCGTACGGGGCTAACGTCGTACGGCACGGTAAACCCCACTCGGAGCAAGACCAAATAGGGGAACGATAACGCGGCCCGCGTTGTTCCCGGGTAGGTTGCTGGAGCCAGACGGTGACGTCTGGCCGAGAGGAATGACTGTCGCGTCGCAAGACGTACAGAACCCGGCTTACAGGCCGACTCCACCTCTTCGCATGTTTTTCCACCGGCATGGCCCCAGGCCCTGTCGGTGGGAAAGTGCGGGTGGACACCGTCACGTCCTTTCGATTCAGGTGTTTGCGCTCTTCCGCGTGGATTTACTCCCCTCGCGGGGCGGAAAGCGCCGGCTGACAGCGCCGGTATTTTCGAAAAAACCTCTGTATTCAAGCACCTTGCAGAGGTTTGTAAGAAAGCGCTGGAATTACGAACACAAACTCGCCTTTCTCCTTGATTCACAAGCGAAATTTCCTTGACAGTCTCATGTCGCGAGACTATCGTGGGTTCACGTGTGAAATTGTGGGTTTTAGTGGAGTCAATGCATCGTGTTCCAGGGCGAGACCGCCATCACCGTCGACGACAAGGGCCGCCTGGCCATCCCGACCGCGTATCGGGACCAGGTCGCGGGCGAGTGCGCCAATCGGCTGGTGATCACCTACAACCCCTTCGAGTCGGGCTGCCTGTGGCTGTTTCCGTACGCGGAGTGGGAGCAGGTGCGCGATCAGGTCAACGCGCTGCCCAAGGTCAAGGCGGCGCATCGCGACATGCAGATGAAGCTGGTTGGTGCAGCGACGGTGGTCGAGCCGGACAGCGCGGCGCGCATTCTGCTGCCGGCCAGCCAGCGCACCGCGGCCGGCATCGAGAAAAAAGCCGTGCTGCTGGGCATGGGCAACAAATTCGAGCTTTGGAGCGAACAGGCGCATCTCGCCAAGATTCGCCAAACCATTGGTGAGGACGACGTTACCGAACAGATGGCAGATCTGCGCCTTTGACGGGTGCAGCAACAGACGCAGGAATGGGAGCGGGAGTGCACATGGCCGAGCAGCAATTGCGGCACATCCCGGTGATGCTGGATGAAGCGGTGGAGGGGCTGTCGGTGCAGTCTGGGGGACGCTATCTCGATGGTACGTTCGGACGCGGCGGTCACGCCCGCGCCGTGCTGTCGCGTCTCGATGCGCACGGCCGGCTGCTGCTGATGGATCGCGATCCGCAGGCTATCGCCGCGGCGCAGGCCGAGTTTGCCGCCGATCCGCGCGTGTCGATCCGTCACGCCAATTTTTCCTCGCTGGCCGAATGGGACGAGACCACCGAAGGTCTGGACGGCGTGCTGCTGGATCTGGGCGTGTCCTCGCCGCAGCTCGACGAGGCTGCGCGCGGCTTCAGCTTCATGGCCGATGCGCCGCTGGACATGCGCATGGACACCACGCAGGGCGAAAGCGCGGCGGACTTTCTGGCCAGCGCAACCGATCGTGAAATTGCCGACGTGCTGTGGAACTTCGGCGAAGAGCGGCACAGCCGCCGCATTGCGCGCGCGATCGTCGAAGACCGCGACGCCAAGCCGTTTACCCGCACCGGTCAGCTGGCGTCATTGATCGAGCGCATCGTCGGACGGCGCGAACCGGGCAAGCATCCGGCGACGCGGAGCTTTCAGGCGCTGCGCATCCACGTCAACGGTGAGCTGGATTCGCTGCAGCAGGGTTTGAATGCGGCACTGGAACGGCTGCGCCCCGGTGGTCGGCTGTCGGTGATCAGCTTTCATTCGCTGGAAGATCGCGCGGTGAAAACGTTTATCCGCGATCGCTCCGGCCGCGTGCAGAACAGCCGCCGGGGCCCGCCCGTGGCAGCCGTCGCGGCGCGACTGGCGGCGGTTGGCAAAGCGCAGTTTCCCTCCGACGCTGAACTGGTGGCCAACCCGCGTTCGCGCTCGGCCGTGCTGCGTGTGGCAGTGAAACTCGCCGCGCAGACGCCCTCGCTGGAGGGTCACGCATGAAGGCGATTGGCGCATTCATCCTGCTGGTTCTTCTCGCTGCGGTGCTTGGCAGCGCACTGGGCGTGGTGTGGACGCGGCACGAGAGTCGCGTGCTGTTCGTCGCTTTGACCACGCTGCAGAACCAGCGCGATGAGCTCAATATCGAATACGGCAAACTCGAGCTTGAGCAGGCCACCTATGCCGAGCCGCGTCGCATCGACGACGAGGCGCGGCAGAAGCTGGGCATGGTCAATCCGCGGCCGCAAGACATCCGGTTGCTGCACTGATGGCGCCGCGCAAGCAGAGTCAGCCAACGTCGCGGCAGGGTCGCCGGCACAGTGCCGGCCCGGTGACCGGCAAGCGCATGATTGTGGTGGTCAGTCTGCTGGGTCTTGCCTCGATCGGTTTGATGGCGCGTGCGTTCGATCTGCAGGTGATCGGCAAGCAGTTCTACCAGCGCCAGGGCGATGCGCGCTTTTTACGCGAGATGCCGATCCCCGTTTCGCGCGGCACGATTTTCGATCGCAACGGCGAGCCGCTGGCGGTGTCGACGCCGGTGATGTCGATCTGGGCCAATCCATCCGAATTACTGGACAACGAGGACCGCATTCCGCAGCTGGCGCAGGCGCTGGGCGTGGATGCCGACGAACTGAAGGGCAAGCTCGAGCAGCGCTCGGATCGCGAATTTTTGTACCTGCGTCGACAGATGTCGCCGGAGGCGGCGCAGGCGGTGCTCGATCTGGGCATTCCGGGCGTCAACGGCCAGCGCGAATTCCGCCGCTTTTATCCATCCGGCGAAGTGACGTCGCACGTGCTCGGCTTCACCAATATCGATGATCACGGGCAGGAAGGCCTGGAGCTGGCGTACGACGACTGGTTGTCCGGCAAGCCGGGCGAAAAGCGCGTGATCCGCGATCGCATGGGTCACATCGTGGAGGACGTCGAACAGGTGCATGCGCCGCAGCCCGGCCGCAACCTCACATTGAGCATCGATCGCCGCGTGCAGTTTCTCGCCTACAGCGAACTGAAGTCGGCTATCGAAAAATCGAACGCCGATTCCGGCTCGATGGTGATCCTCGACATCAAGACCGGCGAAGTGCTGGCGATGGTCAACCTGCCGACGTACAACCCGAATGCGCTGACCAACACGCCGCCCGCCAATCGACGCAACCGCTCGATGACCGACGTGTTCGAGCCGGGCTCCACGATCAAGCCCATCCTGATGGCGGCGGCGCTGTCCAGCGGCAAGATCACGCCGACCCGGCCGCTGATCGACACCACCGGCGGACACTGGTTTTTTCTCGGTCACGACATCCATGACACGCACAACTGGGGCGTGTTGACGCCGACCGGCATCATCACCAAGTCCAGCAACGTGGGCGCGGCGCACATCGCGGCCGATCTCGATACCAGCCTGATGTACGACACCTACCGCGCGTTCGGCTTCGGCTCCAGCACCAACAGCGGTTTTCCCGGTGAAGCCTCCGGCCATCTCAAACCCGGAAGCGCCTGGGGTCTGCGCGAAAAGGCGATTCTCGGCTACGGCTACGGTCTCAACGTGACCGTGCTGCAGCTGGCCAATGCCTACGCCACGATCGCCGACGGTGGTGTGATGCATCCGCCGACTTTTATCAAGGGCGGCGAGAACGAGGCCAAGACGATCATCGAGCCGCAGATCGCCAAAGAACTCATCGACATGCTGGAAACTACAACGCAGCCCGGCGGCACGGCAGCGCCGTATGCGTGGATCGCCAACTACACCGTCGCCGGCAAGACCGGCACGGCGCACAAGGCCACCGCGGGCGGCTATTCAAAAGACAACTACGGCGCCGCGTTTGCGGGTCTGGTGCCTGCAACCAATCCGCGTCTGGTGGCGGCGGTGGTGGTCGATAACCCGAAGAAGGGCAGCTACTACGGCGGCCTGGTTTCCGGTCCGGTGTTTGCCAAGGTGATGGATGGCGCGCTGCGCCTGCTCGATATTCCGCCGGACAATATCGGCCGCTGGTACGTCGGTGGTCCGATGCAGGAGCAGAACGGGCTGATCGGCAACAAGGCGCCCGACGCGCCGAATATCGAAGAAGCCCCGGTCGACAGCGGGGATACGCCATGAGCACCGGCCAACTCGACCAGCTGCTGATGGGTATTGCCGATGCGCAGGTGGCGCAGGCGCGCGGCGCGGCGCGTATCGTCGTTTCCGGCCTGGCGCTGGACTCGCGGCGCGTGCGCCGTGGCGACGCTTTCTTCGCCTTGCGCGGCACGCAGGGTCACGGCATTGCATTCGCCGCCAGCGCCGTGCAGTGCGGTGCGCAAGTCGTTCTGGCCGAAGCGCCGGTAATCGAGGTAGCGCCGCTGGATGTGCCGCTGCTGTGGATCGACGGCCTGCGCGATCAGGTCGGCGAAATCGCCGCGCGCTTTTACGATCGCCCCACCGAATCGATGCGCGTGATCGGCATCACCGGCACCAACGGCAAGACCTCCTGCGTGCAGCTGCTGGCACAGGCGCTGACGTTTCTCGGGCATCGCGCGGCGACCATCGGCACGCTGGGCGCCGGCATGCACGGCAAGCTGCTCGAAGGCGAGCGCACCACGCCCGATGCCATCACCGTGCAGCAGCAGCTGGCCGACTTTCGCGATGCCGGCGCCAGCCATGTGGCAATGGAAGTGTCATCGCACGCGCTGGCACAGGGCCGCGTGTCGGCCGTCGATTTCGAAGTGGCCGGGTTTACCAACCTCACTCGCGACCATCTCGACTACCACGGCAGCATGCAGGCCTACGGCGCCGCCAAGGCCACGCTGTTTTCGTGGCCGGGTCTGCAGTCGGCCGTCATCAATATTGACGATGCATTCGGTGCCAATCTGGCGGCAACCTTGCCGGTTGGCGTGCAGGCACTTCGGGTGAGCAGCGCAGACGCCAGCGATGCCGACGTGGTCGCCAGCGCCGTGGTGACATCGGCCGAAGGTCTGGTATTCCAGCTGCGTACGCCGTGGGGCATTCGCACGGTAAACAGCCGTTTGCTGGGACGCTTCAATGTAGCCAATCTGTTGACCGTGGCCGCATGCCTTGGCGCATTGGGCGAGCCGTTTTCGCGCATCGTGGCCGCGCTCGAAAGCCTCCAGCCGGTCAGCGGACGCATGAGCCGGCTTGGTGGTCTGCATGGCACACCGCTGGTCGTGGTGGATTACGCGCACACGCCCGACGCGCTGGAGCAGGCGCTGAGCGCATTGCGCGCGCACTGTGCGGGTCGGCTGATCTGCGTGTTCGGCTGCGGCGGAGAACGCGATACCGGCAAGCGGCCGCTGATGGGCGAGATCGCCGCGCGCCTCGCCGATGTGACCATCGTCACCGACGACAATCCGCGCGGGGAAGACGGCGATGCCATCGTGGCGCAGATCGTTGCGGGCACGCCTTCGTCGTCATCGACAACGATCGAGCGCGATCGCGCCAAGGCGATCAACCAGGCGCTGCGGCTCGCGCGTGCGGGTGACGTCGTGCTTGTTGCGGGGAAAGGCCACGAAACCTATCAGGAAGGCGCCGCGGGCAAGCGTCCCTTCGACGACCTGGCGATCGCCCATGCGGCGCTGGAACGGCTGACGCGGGAGGCGCGCGCATGATGCTGTTGAGCGCCATCGCCATGTGGACCCACGGCAGCCTGCTGGGCGCCGACGCCGAAATCAGCGGTGTGGCCATTGATACCCGCAAGATCGCGCCCGGTGACCTGTTTGTTGCGATCAAGGGCGAGCATGTCGACGGTCACGATTTTCTCGCCGACGCCGCAGCGCGTGGCGCGGTGGCCGCGCTGGTAACCCGAGCGGTTGACAGTCCGCTGCCGCAGGTGCGGGTGAAAGACGCCACCCTGGCGTTGGGCGATCTGGCCAGCGCCGCCCGTGCGCAGCACAACGCCCGTGTGGTGGGCATTACCGGTTCCAACGGCAAGACCACAGTCAAGACATTGACCGCGTCGATCCTGTCGCGGCACGGCCGCACGCACGTGAGCTCGGGCAACTACAACAACGAGCTGGGCCTGCCGCTGACGCTGCTGTCGATGCCGCAGGACACGCAGTACGCCGTGCTGGAAATGGGCGCCGGCAAGCCGGGCGATATCGATTATCT
>CBAAAD010000029.1:0-7633 GCA_964658785.1 uncultured Methylobacterium sp. | reverse complement strand
CGCGCGGCGGCTGGACGCTGATCGACGACAGCTACAACGCCAACCCCAGTTCGATGGCCGCAGGCATCGATGCCCTGAAGCTGGCTACCGGCGAGCGCTGGCTGGTGCTTGGCGACATGGCTGAACTCGGCGCCGACGCGCGCGCGCTGCATGCGGGTATCGGCCAGCGTGCGCGCGAGCGCGGCATCGAGCGCCTGTTCGCCGTGGGTACGCTGAATGTGGCAACAGTTGAAGCGTTCGGCGCCGGTGCCGTGCACTTTGCCGATAAACCGGCGCTGATTGCCGCCTTGAAAGAACACCTGCACGACGGCGTCACCTGCCTGATCAAGGGCTCGCGCTCGGCCGGCATGGAGCAGGTCGTGGCCGCCCTGGCCGACGCCGATCAGATGCCCAAGCAAGACACCAGCAAGGGGAGGGCATCCGATGTTGCTTGAACTTTCGGACTGGATGGCCCGGCATTTCACTGCCCCGCACCTTTTTCAGTACATCACCTTCCGCACGATCATGGCGGCGCTCACCGCGCTGGCGACATCGCTGCTGTTTGGCCCGGCGCTGATTCGCAAGCTGAGCGCGCTGAAGGCCGGGCAGGTGGTTCGCACCGACGGTCCGCAGACGCATCTGATCAAGGCCGGCACGCCGACGATGGGCGGCGTGATGGTGCTGCTGTCGGTCGCCGTGGCCACGCTGCTGTGGGCCGATCTGCACAACCGCTACGTGTGGACCGTGCTGGCCGTGATGCTGGCCTACGGTGCCATCGGCTTCTACGACGATTACCGCAAGCTGGTGTTGAAGGACAGCCGCGGCCTGGCCAGCCGCTGGAAGTATTTCTGGCAGTCCGTGTTCGGCGTTGGCGCGGCGCTGTTTCTGTATTACAGCGCGCCGCATGCTGTTGGCACGCTGCCGGTCGCCGAAACCGCGCTGTATGTGCCCGTGTTCAAGCACGTCGTCATTCCGATGGGCCTGTTCTTCGTGGTGCTGACGTACTTCATGATCGTCGGCTTTTCGAACGCGGTGAATCTCACCGACGGGCTCGACGGTCTGGCGATCATGCCGACGGTGCTGGTGTCCGGTGCGTTGGGCGTGTTCGCGTATCTGGCCGGCAACAAGGTGTTCTCCGAATACCTCGGCATTCCATCGATTCCCGGCGCGGGCGAGCTGGCGATTTTCTGTGGTGCGCTAGCGGGTGCGGGTCTGGGTTTTCTCTGGTTCAACACGTATCCGGCGCAGGTTTTCATGGGCGACGTGGGCGCGCTGGCGATGGGCGCGGCGCTGGGCTGCGTCGCGGTGATCGTGCGGCAGGAAATCGTGCTGATCATCATGGGCGGCGTGTTCGTGATGGAAACCGTGTCGGTGATGCTGCAGGTAGCCAGCTTCAAGATGACCGGCAAGCGCATCTTCCGCATGGCGCCGATCCATCACCACTTCGAATTAAAAGGCTGGCCCGAGCCCCGAGTCATCGTGCGTTTCTGGATCATCAGCGTCGTGCTGGTGCTCGTCGGTCTTGCCACGTTGAAGGTGCGCTGATGTTCGATTTCGACAACACGCAAGCCAAACGCCGCGAAGGTCCCCGAGGCCGCTTCGACATGCTGCTGCTGATCGGTCTGATCGGGCTGGCCAGCGTGGGCGTGGTGATGGTGACGTCGAGCTCGATCGCGGTGGCGGACAGCCAGCACCTGGGCGAGTTCTATTTCCTCAAGAAGCATCTGCTGTTTCTTGCCGTGGGCATGGTCGCCGCCGGCATGGCGATGCGCACCGAACTGAAGCTGTTCGAGAAGTACGCATTCCCCCTGCTGGCGGTCGCTTTCATCCTGCTGCTGGCCGTATTCGTGCCGCATCTGGGCATGCGCATCAACGGCGCGCGCCGCTGGCTGAACCTGCTGGTGACCAGCTTCCAGCCGGTCGAGGCGGTGAAACTGATTCTGGTGATCTATATCGCCAGCTATCTGGTGCGTCATCGCGAGAGTGTGGAGACGCGCTTCATGGGCTTGATCAAGCCGATTGCCGTGGCCGGCGTCATCGTGCTGATGCTCCTGGCGCAGCCGGACTTCGGTTCGGCGACTCTGGTGATTGCGGTGAGCATTGCGATGGTCTGGCTTGGCGGCGCGCGGCCGATCTTCCTCTTTCTGATGGGCCTGCCGCTGATGCCGCTCCTGTATATCGCGGCGACCGGCGAGAGCTACCGGATGAAGCGGCTGACCTCGTTTCTTGATCCGTGGAAGGATCCCTTCAACGACGGTTTCCAGCTGACCCAGTCGCTGATGGCGATCGGCCGCGGTGAGTGGACCGGGGTTGGCCTGGGTTCGAGCGTGCTCAAGCTGTCGTATTTGCCTGAAGCGCATACCGACTTCATCTTCGCGGTGATCGGCGAGGAACTGGGCATGGCCGGCGTGGTCCTGGTGATGGGCCTGTTCGCGATTGTGGTCGGGCGCGGTCTTTACCTGGGTCTGAAAGGTGTGGAGATCGGCCAGCGCTTTGCGGGTTACGTGGCCTTCGGCATTTCGCTGATGATTGCGATGCAGGCGATCGTATCGGTGGGCGTGAACCTCGGCGCGCTGCCGACCAAAGGCCTGACCCTGCCGCTGATCAGCTACGGCGGCTCGTCGATGGCGCTGACCTGCGCGATGGCCGGCGTGCTGCTGCGCGCGACCTTCGAAATCAACCGCGCGCTCGATGCGCGCGAAGTCCGCAACCGCATGTCGTTGGCCGTATCCGCACCGGATGCCAACGCGGCCGTTCGACCGGCCGAGGCGATGGCCGCATGACCGCCAACTCGCCCGTGTTGATCATGGCCGGGGGCACCGGCGGACACATTTTTCCCGGACTGGCCGTGGCCGAATGTCTGCGCGCGCAGGGCGTGCCGGTGGTCTGGCTGGGTGCCGTGGGCGGCATGGAAACCAGGGTGGTGCCGGCCAATCAGATCGAGCTGCATACCGTGGCCGTAGGCGGTCTGCGTGGCAAGGGATGGCGGACGCGGCTGCTCGCACCGCTGATGCTGCTGCGGGCGCTGTTCGCGTCCCTGGTGACCTTGCAGAAAATCAAGCCGCGCAGCGTGCTGTCGATGGGCGGCTATGTTGCCGGTCCCGGCGGACTGGCTGCGTGGCTGCTGCGCCGGCCGCTGCTGGTGCACGAACAGAATCGCGTGGCCGGCTTCACCAATCGCAAGCTGGCTGGGCTGGCCAAGCGCGTGCTGGCAGGATTCGCCGACGCACTGCCGAACGCGGAATGGGTGGGCAATCCCGTGCGTGGCGCCATTGCCTCGCTGCCCGAACCTGCGCAGCGGATCGGCACGCGCGCGGGTAAGCCGCGGCTGCTGGTACTCGGCGGCAGCCTGGGCGCGCGCGGGCTGAATCTCGCCGTGCCGCAGGCGCTGGCGCAGCTCACGCTGGCCGAGCGGCCGGAGGTGCTGCACCAGTGCGGCAGCCGCGGCCTCGACGAGGCGCGTGATGCTTATACAAAGGCTGGCGTCGATGCGCAGGTTGTTCCCTTTATCGACGACATGGCCGGCAGCTACGGCTGGGCCGATCTGGCCGTGTGTCGCGCAGGCGCGTTGACGCTGGCCGAATTGACCGCGGCCGGACTGGGCGCTTTGTTGGTGCCGTATCCGCACGCGGTGGACGACCATCAGACGCACAACGCCGAAGCGCTGGTGGCGATCGGGGCGGCGGACCTGATTCAGGAGCGCGATCTCGACCCGCAGCAGTTAGCGCAGCGGCTTTCGACATTGCTGCATGACCGCGCCCGCATGACAGCGATGGCCGTTGCAGCTCGCACGCTGGCCAAACCCGACGCCGCGCAGGTCATTGCGCGCGCCTGTATGGAGGTCGCCGCATGACGCTGCGTCGCCTGCACGCACACGAGGATCTGATGAGCACGTTTCGTCGCGTGCACTTCATCGGCATCGGCGGCGTCGGCATGAGCGGCATCGCCGAGGTGCTGCACAATCTCGGCTACGCGGTGTCCGGTTCCGATCGCGCCAACTCGCCGACGGCGCAGCGGCTGCAGCAGCTTGGTATCAACGTGCATGTCGGCCACGCAGCCGAACATATCGGCGACGCCGACGTGGTGGTCACGTCGAGCGCGATCAGCAAGGAAAACCCCGAGCTGGTCGCGGCTCGTGCGGCGCGTGTTCCGGTGATTCCGCGCGCGGAAATGCTGGGCGAGCTGATGCGCTTTCGGCGCGGCATCGCCATCGCGGGCACGCACGGCAAGACCACCACGACCAGCCTTACCGCCAGCGTGCTGGCCGAAGCGGGATACGATCCGACGTTCGTGATCGGCGGCCAGCTCAATGCAGCGGGCGCCAACGCGCGCCTGGGCACCGGCCAGTATCTGGTGGCCGAGGCGGACGAGTCCGACGGCTCGTTTCTGCTGCTCTCGCCGGTGATCGCGGCGGTGACCAACGTTGACGCCGACCATCTGGAAAATTACGGCGGCGATTTCGCGCAGGTCAAAAAGGCCTTCGCCGATTTTCTGCACCGGTTGCCGTTCTACGGGCTGGCCGTGTTGTGCGTGGATGACGAGGAAGTGGCCGAGCTGGCCAAAACCACGACGCGCCGCGTGATGACCTACGGCATCGATACGCCGGACGCCGACGTGCGGGCGGTCAACATCAGCCAGCACGGATTCGAGATGCATTTCGACGTCGTGCTGCCGGGGCGCGATGCTGCGGTGCCGATGAAGCTCAATCTGCCGGGCCGTCACAACGTGCTGAACGCGCTGGCCGCGGTGACCATTGGCTGGCAGCTCGGTGTCGAGGCCGACGCGATGGCGCATGCGCTGCAACACTTTCAGGGCGTCGGTCGGCGCTTCCATCCGCGCGGCGAGATCGCGCTGGACCGGGGCAGCGTGCTGCTGGTCGACGACTACGGGCATCACCCGCGCGAGCTGGCGGCGGTATTCGAGGCGGCTCGCGGCGGCTGGCCGAAGCGCCGGCTGGTGGTGGGTTTTCAACCGCACCGCTACAGCCGCACTCGCGATCTCCTGGACGACTTTGCCAACGTGCTGGCCGAGGCGGACGTGCTGGTGCTGACCGACGTCTACCCCGCCGGCGAAACGCCGATTGCCGGCGCCGACGGTCGCGCGCTGGCGCGCGCCGTGCGCGCGCGCGGCAAGGTCGATCCGGTGCTGATCGACCATCCGCGCGAATTCAAGGACACCCTGCCCAGCCTGCTGCGCGACGGCGATCTGCTGCTGCTGCTGGGCGCGGGCGATATCGGTGCCGCAGCGCTGGAGCTCTCGCAGCTCGGCGAACTGAGGACGCATAAATCATGAGCCAGCCAGCAAGCATGCCTAACAAAATCACAGATCCCGCTCAGTTCGGCCGCGTCGCCGTGGTGATGGGCGGCAGCTCGGCCGAACGCGAGGTGTCGCTGGATTCCGGCCGCGGCGTGCTTGCTGCGCTGAAGGCGCGCGGCGTGGATGCGCATGCGATCGACGGCATTCCGGCGCTGCTGGACGCCGTGCGCGCCGGCCACTTTGCCCGCGTGTTCAATATTCTCCATGGCGCGGGCGGCGAGAACGGCGAGCTGCAGGGCGCGCTGCAGTCGCTCGGCGTGCCGTTCACCGGCTCGGGCGTGTTGGGTTCGGCGCTGTCGCTGGACAAGATTCGCGCCAAACAGGTGTGGCAGGCGATCGGTCTGCCCACGCCGATCTTCAAGGCGCTGCCGCGCGGCGCCGACATGCACGCCGCGGCGCGCGAAATCGGTTTTCCGCTGGTGGTGAAGCCGGCCTGGGAAGGTTCCAGCGTGGGCGTCTCTCGCGTGTTCAACGAGCAGGATCTGGATGCCGCCGTGGCGCTGGCCGCCAAATACCCGGGCGACCTGATGATGGAGACCCTGATCGAAGGCGGCGGCGAATTCACCGTCGGCATTCTCGATCGGCAGGTGCTGGCCAGCATTCGCATCGTGCCCAAGGGCGAGTACTACGACTACAACGCCAAATACATCGCCGACGACACGCAGTACATCTGCCCCGGGCTGGAAGGCGATGCCGAACAGGAGCTGCGCGCCCTCTCGCTGCGCGCCTTCGATGCGCTGGCCTGCAGCGGCTGGGGCCGCGTCGACGTGATGCGCGATGCCGCCGGCCGCAACTGGCTGCTGGAAGTGAACACCGCGCCAGGCATGACCTCGCACTCGCTGGTGCCCAAGGCCGCGGCCGAAGCCGGCATCGATTATCAGGAGCTGTGCTGGCGCGTGCTCGAGACGAGCTTCGATAAGGAGCGGGGAACGGGGACTGGGGAACCACCCGAGGTGGCCCGGCGGGGAACATCCGGTTCGCCGCAGGCCATGAATTCCGCTTCGCCCATGATATCCACCGAGCCAGAAGCTGGCGGCTCGCATGAGCCAGCACAGTCCCCGCTCCCCGTTCCCCGTTCCCCCGCCTCCAACGGAGGCGAAAAATGAGAGGTACGGTCCGCCTTGTCGCCTGGTGCCTGGCTGTTGCGCTGGTCGCGCTGCCGATCGTCGGCGTGCTGCGCGGGTGGTTCGCGGCCAACCGTTGGCCGGTAACCCAGCTCACCGTGCAGGCCGAGTTCAAGCACGTCACGCCGGATGAGCTGCGCGCGGTGGTGCTGCCGCGCCTGGGCAAGGGCTTTTTCGCGCTGGATCTCGATGCGGTGCAGAAGGCGGTCGCGGCGCTGCCGTGGGTGGAATCGGTACAGGCGCGCAAGCGCTGGCCGGACACGCTGCTGCTGCGCATCTACGAGCGTCAGCCCTTCGCGCGCTGGAACGACAGGCAGCTGATCAGCCGTCAGGGCCTGGTCTTCGATGCGCCGGACAGCGACGACACCAGCGCGCTGCCCAAACTAAGCGGCCCGGACGCGCGGCTGGCCGAGGTGGTGAGCTTCTACGCCGAAACGCACAAGGCGTTTGCCGGTACGCATCTGGATATCACCGGCGTGGCGCTGACCGAGCGCGGCAGCTGGAGCGTTACCACCGCGACCGGCGCGCAGATCGTCATCGGGGATCGCGACCAGGCCGGTCACCGGCTGCGCCGCTTCCTCGACGTCTATCCGCAGATGACGGCCGGCCATACCGACGCCTTCGCGTATGCCGACCTTCGCTACACCAACGGATTTGCCGTGCGCTGGCCGCAACCGCCGATCGCCACCCACGCTGCTGGAGGCCCGACCCGCATATGAGCATCTCCCTATGAAGCCGCGTAATGACAAACAGCTGGTCGTCGGCCTCGACATCGGCACCTCGAAAGTGGTGGCCATCGTGGGCGAGTACGAGCCCGGCGAGCCGATCACCGTCATCGGCATCGGCACCCACGTCTCGCGCGGCATGAAGCGCGGCTCGGTGGTGGACATCGAATCAACCGTGCACTCGATCCAGCGCGCGGTGGAAGAGGCCGAGCTGATGGCCGGCTGCGACATCCGCTCGGTGGTCGCCTCCATTTCCGGCAGCCATCTGGAAACCCGCAACTCGCATGGCAACGCGGCGATTCGCGACCGCGAAGTGACGGCGGGCGATCTGGAGCAGGTGCTTGAGGCCGCCAGCGCAGTGGCGATCCCCGCCGATCGCAAGGTCCTTTATAAGGAGTCGCAGGAATATCGCATCGACGGCCAGGACGGCATCCGTTCGCCGGTCGGCATGAGCGGCGTGCGGCTGGAAGCGAACGTGCACCTCGTCAC
>CBAAAD010000028.1:0-14073 GCA_964658785.1 uncultured Methylobacterium sp. | reverse complement strand
GAACAGCTCGCCCTGGATGAACGGATAAATGATGCGGCCCAGGCGCAGCACCGAGGCGCGCGACATGCGGCGGTTGTTGAGGAAGCAGCAGGCGACCCAGGCAGCGGCGGCGTTGAGGTGCAGTACGTTGTTGCGGAAGTAGCTGAGCATCGGCGCCTGCTCGGCGCTGACCGTCAGCACGTCGCCCAGCGGATGCTGCACGCGGGCGATCCAGCCCATCTGTTCGCCGTAGGCAATCATGCCGGCCGGGTTCATCGGCGTCATCGTGATGCGATCGGAATACGGCAGCTCTTCCATCAGCGCCTTGCTCAGCGCCAGCTGCTCCAGCAGGTCGCTTTCGGCCATGGCGTGCTTGGGCGTGGCGAGCAGGGCAAGCGCCAGCAGATTGATCGGATTGATGTCGGCCGCGCGATTGATGTTGATCTGGATTTTTTCGGCCAGCCCGTCGACCACCTTGCGCAGCCAGTCCGGTTTGGCATCCGGGTCCAGCGTGGTCTCGCGCCAGTCGGGGCTGGCGGCATCAAGCATCGGGTTCAACTCGATCGGCTCGCCGAAGTTCAGGGCCACGTGGCCGTAGCGCTGGCGCAGTACCTTGAGCCCTCGGATCAGGCCGATCAGGGACTCCTTTTCCTTTTTCTTGCCGCTGAGTTCGCCGGCGTACGACTTGCCTTCCATCAGCTTTTCGTAGCCGATGTAGACCGGCTGAAACAGCACCGGCCGGCGCGGCGCGCGCAGAAACGCGCGCACGGTCATCGAGAGCAGACCGGCGTGCGGCGTCAGCAGGCGGCCGGTGCGCGAGCGGCCGCCTTCGATGAAGTATTCGATCGGCACGCCGCGGTCGATCAACTGCGCCATGTATTCCTTGAACACCACCGAGTACAGCGGGTTGCCGGTAAAGCTGCGGCGCATGAAAAACGCGCCGCCGCGGCGCAGGATCGGCCCCACGACGGGAAGGTCCAGATTCACGCCGGCGGCGATATGCGGCACGACCACGCCGGACGCATGCAGCTGGTAGGACATCAGCAGGTAGTCGGCGTGGCTGCGGTGGCAGGGCACGTAGATCACTTCGAAGCCGGGCGCAGCGGCGCGGGCCTTGTCGAAGTGATGCATCGAGATGCCGTCGTACAGCTTGTTCCAGAAGTTGGACAGCAAAAAGGACGCCGATCTTACGACGGGATGCGCATAGTCGGCGGCGATCTCCATCACCATCTTCTGCGCTTTCTGCCAGGCCTTGGCGTGCGTGATCTTTTCCTTGGCGGCGGTGGCGGCAATCGCCGCGCGCACGGGTTCGGCATTGAGCACCGAGTCGACGACCGTGCGCCGGTGCGACAGATCCGGCCCGATCACGGCCGCGCGAATGCGATGAAAATGGGTGCGCAGCACGCGGGCGATTTTGCGGGTCAGCCGTTCCGGCGTGATCTGGCCGGCCTCGTCGATGGCACTGCGCAGCGACACCGGCGCCGAAAAATTCACCACCGTATCGCGACCGTTGAGCAGCAGGGCCAGCAGCCGGTGAAAGCGGCCGACCATCACCCAGTTTTCCGAGAAAAGCACGCGGAACCAGCCGGAGTCGCGCGTGGGCGCGCGGCCGACGTAGATCGATACCGGCACGATCTGAATATCGCGATCGGGCACGCCGTCGAGTGAACGCAGCAGCTGCCGCAAGGGCTCGTTGGGATTGCGCTTCTGATGGCGCCCGAAAATCCAGCCCTCGCGCCGCGTGAGCGCAAACACCGAGCGCTTGCGGCGGGTGCCGGCGAGCGACTGCATCGGGTTGGGCAGGCCTGCCTCCAGGCAGGCGCGCTGCAGAATCAGCGCATCGGAGAGGCTGTCGTGTTCAATCACATAACAGACCGGCGCGCCGGCGTGCAGCAGCGCCGCCGGTTCGGCCGGATCACGGCGGATGCGCACCCACGGCTGCAGCAGTTGGCCGGCCAGGTTGAACCACCACGGGGCGCGTTGGCGAGCGGGATGATCAGCACTGGACATAGTTTGCATCCGCCTATTCTAACGGCTGCACTAATTAGTCTTTTGTTGGCGTGCTGGCGGCGCCGGCCGGAACGGGAGCGAGCGCGCTGCTGCCGGCGGCAGCCGGGCCTGACGCGGTGCCCGCGGCGGCTGGCGCGGACGCGGCACTCGCCGGTTGCGTCAGCTGTTTGTGCGCCTCACGCACGTTGTTGACCATGTCCTCGCTGTACCAGCGGTTGTCGATCTGCACGAGCTTCGATTCAGTGGACAGCGGCTTGCCCAGCAGGGTGTAGTCGATCTTCACGCGCGCGTGGCCGTTGCTGTTTTCCAGCTCGCTGACCTTGACCGAATCCAGCGTGTCATCCACCGACAGGCCATAGTTCGCCAGCAGCTGCTTCAGCCCGGCATAGCCGATCGAGTACTTGCTCATGGTGGTGTCGAAATCCATCGTGTGCAGTTGGTCCGGGCTTTTCAGATCCAGCTTGCGCGCGGTGGTAACGGCAATGGTCACCGTCTGCTTGGCCCTTGCCGCATCGAACCACGGCGCCTGCTGCGCCCACGGCGCCAGCACGTCGAGTGCGGCGTTGATCTGGGTCTTCTGTTCGGCAGCGACGCTTTTGCTTTGCGCCACGGCGTTTTTCAGCATCGCTTCGCCCACGCTGATCAGCACCGGAATCTGATCCTTGTACTTCGATTCCATCATGGCCAGCTTCGGTTGCAGCTCGGCGTACAGCTTGGTTTCGGCATCCGGCCCGGTGAGCTGCTGCATGGTGTCGTTGAAGCGGGCGCGATCTTGATCGGTAACCGGCGGCTGCTTCTGCTGCTGGCTGGCCCAGTCACCGCGCAGCGTGGCGTAATCGGCCGGCGGCAGGGTGTGCTTCCACAGGCCGTTGAAATCGCCGGTCTTGATCAGCTCGACCGAGCTCTGTACCGCAGCGGCGGGCGTGCTGCCACCCGGTTGCGACGGGTCGTCCTTGCCGTGGCAGGCGCTCAAAACCAGCGCCGCAAGCATCGGAAGCAGGGCGTAGCGAAGGGTCGTTACTGGCATGGTCGCGTTTCTCACCGGGGGCTGGGCCGAAGCCTGGCCGGTCAGGGTAGAGGCCGGCATGGTGCCGATACAAGGGCGGCGCGGAGTAATTTGCGATGCCACAAAAAGAAAACCCCGCGGACCGAAGCCTCGCAGGGAAATCCGGCAGAGCCGGAAGGAAATGGCCTTGCCTGCAAAGCACGTCGGTCAGCAGGTGTCGGCGGAGAGATAGTAGTCGCTGGCTGAACCTAAGGCAACACTTTTCTTTAACCCAATAACTCATTGAATTTAAACAATGTATAGCGATCGCTTACTGGTATCGAAGCGCTTCCCGCTTTTGCTGCCGCCGCTGATCGCGCGGGGTGCCGTAAGCATTGTTGAACAGCGCCGGCTCCCACGAGCCATAGGTGGGATTGGGCAGCACGAACCAGCGCGTGCCGATCCAGGGTAGATAGGGAGCTATCGTCTGGCGCCGCGCGGCAACCGTGTTGGTAGAAACATCCAGAAAATCGCCCAGCTGATCGCCGAACTGCATCAGCACGCGGTAGTGCCGACTCACCAGCTGGCGGCGGCAGCCTTTTTCAGTGCCGGCCTGTTCGCATCCATCGACGACGGTGCCCAGCCCGAGGAAAGCCTCCGGTCCGCTGACCGGCAAACCCGCCTGGCGCAGATTGGCCAGGGTGACCTCATCCAGATCCCTGGCTCGATTGGAAATGTAGATCACGGCAATGCCGTGGCTGGCGGCGAATCGGGTGAACTCGACCGCGCCGGGTGACGCGCGCGCGCGCGTCTCGCGGCACCATGCGGCCCAATCCGCCTCGTTGAACTCGCCGCCGCTCTTGATCACGCGCGCCTGATACGGCGAGTTGTCCAGCACGGTTTCGTCGATATCCAGGATCACCGCCGGCGGCAGATGCCTGAAGCTGCCGCCTCGGTCGGCCTTGCTCAGCGCGTCCCAAGCCGCGTCGTGCATCGCAGGAAGCAGGCGTGCTTCCGCATCGCGATAGGTTTGCAGGTAAATCAGGTCGTGTTCGACCGCGGTCTGACTCCAGGCCACCGCATTGAGATTGTCGTCGGGGGCAACGGCCGGGACCACGGCCGCGGCTGGCGACGGCGCTGCGGCGAGTGGTTGGGCTGGCCTCGTCGACGTCTGTGCGCAGCTGGTCAGCAAGGCCATGGCAAGTGCGATGGAGGTCAATCGGAATGCCATGGCGGCTCCTTCAAGAAACGATGGGCGAACCCCGAAGTTTACGACAGCGCCGCCACAAGACTGGCGGGCTCGCCAGCGTGCTGACAGACTGCAGGCCCCGCATTATCTTTCGTTGGAATGGCATGAACTCTCCGTCGCCCGATCTGCGCGAGCCGTCTCAAGCGATTGTCTACGCCAGCTATCTGCTGGCGGCGTTCGCGCTGGTGGTGATTCTCGGACTGCATATGCTGTCCGCCCTGCTGGCCGGCCTGCTGGTGTACGAGTTGGTCAGCGCGATGTCGCCATTGTTCGGCCGGCGAATTTCCGGCGCGCGGGCGCGGGTCATTGTGGTGGCGGCGCTGGGCGTGATCGTGGTGGGGCTGCTGATTTTGCTGATCCTCGGCGCCATCAGCCTGTTCCGCAACGAGATCGGCAATCCCGAACTGCTCTGGCAGCAGCAGCTGATGCCGCTGGTCGACAAGGCGCGGCAGCAGCTGCCGGCTTTTATCGTCAATCATCTGCCGGACAGCGTGGACGACCTGCGCGTGGGCGCGGTGGATCTGGCGCGCAAGCATGCCGAGACGCTGCAGATTGCCGGCAAGGGCGCGGCGCGGGCTTTTGCGCACATCCTCATCGGCCTGGTGCTGGGCGCGATCGTCGCGTTGAGCCGAACCCGGCCCGCGCATCAGGTCGGGCCACTGGCTGCGGCTCTGGGTTTGCGCTGCCAGCGGCTGGCCGAGGCGTTTCACAACATCGTTTTTGCGCAGGTCAAAATCTCGCTGATCAACACCGCCTGCACCGCCGTGTTCCTGCTGGTCGCGCTGCCAATTCTCGGTATCCACGTGCCGCTGGCCAAGACGCTGGTCGTGTTGACGTTCGTGATCGGCCTGCTGCCGGTCATCGGCAATCTCTTGTCGAACACCGCCGTTACCGTTGCCGCGTTGTCGGTCTCGCTGGGCGTCGGCGTTGCCGCGCTGGTGTTTCTGGTCGTCATCCACAAGCTGGAGTACTTTCTCAACGCGCGCATCGTCGGCACGCAGATCCACGCCAGTGCGTGGGAACTGCTGATCGCCATGCTGATGATGGAGGCCGCCTTCGGCCTGGCCGGCGTTATCGCGGCGCCCATTTATTATGCGTACCTGAAGTGCGAGCTGGAGGCGGCACGGCTGATTTGACGGTTTTCAGCGGATCGCTGCGCAATTTGTCGCAGACGTAAATAATTGTTGCGACGCGTGCTAAAAAGTAACTGGCACGTAGCGACATTGCCCTCCAGGGAGAGGCTGGCCCCGCACCCGGCCGTTAACGACACCAAATAGTCTGTCCGTAACTTTTGCGGCTCCATTTTTGTTGCTCGAAACTCTGAGGGGAGTTTGAATATGATGATCAAATCAAGGATGGCCATGGCCATCCTGACGGCGCTAGCGTGTGCCGGTGGGGCGGTTCATGCACAGTCCACTTCGTCCTCGACGGACGCATCGGGGCAAAGTACTGACCAGACCCCGAGCACGGCCAAGGCCAAGAAACTCGACGTGGTGAATGTCACCGGTTCGCTTATTCCACAGACCGAGATAGAAACATCCACGCCGGTTACCACGATCACGGCGGCGGACATCAAAGCCAAGGGCTTCAGCAGCGTGGCTGAAGCACTGCAGGCCACATCGTTTGCAACCGGTTCGGTGCAGGGCCAGCAGAGCTCGGCATCCTTCACCCAGGGCGCCGAAACGGTGAGCCTGTTCGGTCTCAATCCGGGCTATGTGAAGTACCTGATCAACGGCCGGCCGATGGGCAATTTTCCCGCCCTGTACAACGGCAGCGATGTGTTCAACAACATCGCGGGCATTCCGGCTGATCTGGTGGACCACATCGACATCCTGCCGGGCGGCCAGTCCTCCCTTTACGGTTCTGATGCGATCGCGGGCGTGATCAACATTGTGCTCAAGGATCACGTCGACGCGCCCAGCCTGGACGCACGCTACGGCGGCTATTCCGGCGGCGGCGGCAAAAACTATCGCCTGTCGGGAGCCGACAGCTTCAACTGGGGCAAGCTCAATGTGCTGGCCGGTTTTCAGTACGACAGCATCGACCCCATCTGGGGCTACGATCGCAGCCTGACCAAGCAAATTTTCCAGAACGGACGCACGCCGGCCCAGGCGTCTTACGACGTGGTCGAGTACAGCCTGGTCGGCAACAGCAATTACATGCTGGACCCGAAAAACTGCGCCAACGACGCTGGCCTGTTCGGTGGCACCGAGAAGCTGAGCACGCCGAACAACAACGCCGGCAACTACTGCGGCTCGCTGTTCGAACCGGGTTACAAGACGATCACCAACTATCAGCGCACCGGTACCGCCTATGCGCATGCCACCTACGACGTCAGCGACAGTTTCAAGCTTTACGGGGACCTGCTCTACCGCTATTCGGACACCCGTTACTCGGTAGGCTCCAACTACACGTTCTGGAGCAGCGCGTTCTACACCGGCCCGTTCTACGACCCCAATGCGAAGGACATTGTCGCCATACAGAAAGTCTTCGCGCCGGAAGAGACCGGCGGCTATGGCAACACCTTCAACAAGCAGTTCGATAACTCCGTGTTTTTCACCCTGGGCGGCAACGGCACCTTCGGCAGCTCGAACTGGGACTACGACGTCAGCGTGACGCACAGCGAGGAGCACCTGACGGTGCGCAACTTCGTGCGTTTCTTCAATCCGATCGAATCCTATTTCAAATCCATTCTCGGGCCATCGCTCGGCCTGGATCCGAACTACAACTACTACCCGGTCTATTCGCCCAACTACACCAAGTTCTACTCGCCCATTTCAGTGAGCGATTTCCGCAGTTTCACCGGCTATGTGCCGACCCGTTCAAAGACCTGGGACAACCAGCTGCGCGCTCAGGTTACCGATGCCTCGCTGTTCCCGCTGCCCGGCGGTGATGCCGGCATCGCGCTGGTGGCCGAAGGCGGCAACTCGGGTTGGGATTACACGCCTGATCCACGCCTTTTGAACGGCGAGGTATGGGGTCAGACGGACGTGCAGGGGAATGGTCATCGCAGCCGTAACGCGCTCACCGCCGAACTGCGTATGCCGCTGCTGAAGGAGCTGACGCTTGATCTGTCCGGTCGCCGCGACTCTTACAAGGCGGCGGGCACCACAGTGAGTAAATCCACGTTCATGGCGGGGCTCGAATACCGGCCGGTGGAGTCGCTGCTGATCCGCGGTCGTTACGGCAAGGCGTTCAAGGCGCCGACGCTGTCCGACGAGTTTCAGGGCCTCAGCGGTTACTACACCTACGTGCCTGACTACTACAACTGCGCGCAGCTGGGCTTTTCACCGGCGCAGATCGACAACTGCCCCACGCGCTACTCGCAGACCCAGGTGTTTGGTCAGCAGTCCGGCAATACCAAGCTGAAGCCGATCGATGCCAACGTCTGGTCTTACGGTGCGGTGTGGGCGCCGACGAGCGACCTCAATTTCACCATCGATTATTTCCACACCAGCATCAGCAACGAAGTGAACCAGCAGAGCGCCGCCGCGCTGACGCTGACGGAATACCAGTGCCGCGCTGGCATTCTCGACGTCAACTCGCCCACCTGCGTGGCGGCGCTGTCACAGGTCACCCGCGACAGCCTGGGCAATATCGTGCAGATCTACACGCCCAAGGTGAATGTGTCCAAGGAGGTCTCCGACAACCTGATCGCAAGCGCCAGCTGGCGCACCGGTCTGGGTGGTTACGGCGACCTGCTGTTGCAGGGTTCGTATTCGGACACGCTGAAGCACACCATGGAGCAGTACCCCGGCGACCCGACCATCAACCTGCTCGATAGCCCCTACTACAGCACCGACTTCAAGACCAAGGCCAATGCCACCGCCACCTGGTCGAAGAATGCCTGGTCGGCCTCGCTGTATGTGGATCGCTACGGCAGCTCGCCGAACTACTACTCCACTCTCACCGCGACGTCCAAAACCTCGCCGCTGGCCGGCACGCTGGCACCGTGGATCCTGTGGAACGCCAGCGTGCGGTACCAGGCCACACCCGCCTTGCTGCTGTCGGTAGAGATCAACAACCTGTTCGACAGTGCGCCACCGATGGACCGCAGCTACACGGGTACAGCCGGCACGCCCTACAACACCAGCAACTACAACGTGTATGGCCGCGCGCTTTATCTGGAGGCCAACTACAAGTTCGGCAAGTGAGTCCGGTTGATTGACCGGTGATAGCCTTACGGGTCCCGCCAGCGGCGGGGCCCGTTTTCATTTTCGCCCATCGCGCCAACACAGCGCTCGGCCGCTCGCACTGTCGGCCGATCGGGCCTTTTGCCAGCAGATCACAGGGGTAGCGCCATGAGCGAAGCAGCCGCGCTGCAGCAACACCTGGTGGAGGCATTCAATCGCTGCGACTGGGCCGGCACGATCGCGCACGGCGAGGCGCTGCTGGCGCGTTTCCCCGACCATCCCGGCGCGCATTATCTTTCGGGTATTGCCCAGCTGGAGTCCGATAACCTGGCAAGGGCGCTGGCGCATCTGCATATCGCCAGCGAGCGCGTGCCGGATCGTGCCGACGTGCTGGCCAGCTATGCCCGCGCGCTCGTCCAGGCGCATCTGCACGGCGAAGGCTTGCGCGTGATTGCCGCCGCCGAACGCCTGCGCCCTACCGACGCGAACACGCTCGTCACGCTGGCGCTGTCGCTGAGCCGCATGCAGCTGCACTCGCGCGCTGCGCCGCTGTACGCCGATGCCGTACGCCAGCGGCCTGACGATCCGTTCCTGCGGCACAACCTGGCGACGGCGTTGCTGTTTGCTGGCGATATGAGTGCGGCCGAAAGGGAAATCGAAAGCTGCCTGCGGCTCGATCCCGAGCATTGGGCCGCCTACGACACGCGTGCCCAGCTGCGGCGGCGCGATGCCAAACGCAACCACGTGGAAGCGTTGCGGACGCTGCTCGCAAAACACGAAAACAATCCGGAAGCGGTCGTCCACCTGTGCATGGCGCTGTACCGCGAATGCGATGCCCTGGGTCGGTGGCAGGAGGGGTTTGCCTACCTCGACCGCGCCAAGCGCATGGATTGCGCAGGAGCGGGTCATGACCCGGCCAGGGACGCCGACATGTTCCATTCGCTGATGGAAGCTGCGCCCGATATCGCCCCCACGCGATCCGTGGATGCTGGTCCAACGCCGATATTCGTGGTCGGCATGCCACGCTCGGGAACGACGCTGCTCGAACGCATCCTGGACAGCCACGCGGCGATCCATGGTGCCGGTGAGCTCGACCAGTTTCCGCATCTCCTCAAGCGGATGAGCGGAAGTCACACGCCGGCGCCGCTCGATCGCGATACCGTCCATGCGGCCCGCGCTATCGACTGGCAGGCGCTGGGCGCCGAGTATCTGCGCAGCACGGCGCACGTGCGCGGCGAAGCGACGCATTTCGTCGACAAGCTGCCGCAAAACTTTCTCTACATTGGATACATCGCCAATGCGCTGCCGCAGGCGCCCATCATCTGCCTGCGCAGGCATCCGCTGGACGTATGCCTGGGCAATTTTCGTCAGCGCTTCGGCGGGCAGTCGCCGCTGCTGAGCTATACGCATGACTTGATCGATATTGGCCGGTACTACCTTCTGTTCGACCAGCTCATGCGCTTCTGGAAAACTCGCTTGCCTGCGCGCATCCTCGAAGTTTCCTACGAGCGTCTGGTCGATCAGCAGGAGACGGTGACGCGCGAGATCCTGGCGTTTTGCCGATTGCCATGGGATCCGGCCTGCCTGCATTTCGAGCGTAACGAGAGCGCTGTCGGCACGGCCAGCGCGGCGCAGGTACGTGATCCGATGAACCGCCGCTCCGTCGGGCGCTGGAAGCGTTACGAGCGCGAACTGCAGCCGCTGCGCGAGATGCTGCAAGCCGGTGGCATCGTCATCGACGATTGATCGTTGCTGGACCAGACCGCCGGCTAACCACCCGCCAGCATCGCCTTGATTCTTGCCATGTGCGATTCGGCGGTTTCACGCGTGACTTCCTTGTCCGCCTCGGGGTCCTTGCCCTGCCAGTGCAGGTCGGCCTGCGGCAGTTCCTGCAGGAAGCGGCTGGGCTGGTTGGTGTGGACCTCGCCGTAGCGCTTGGTCTTGGCCGACCACGAGAGTGTGAGCAATTCCTTGGCGCGGGTGATGCCGACGTACATCAGGCGGCGCTCTTCGTCGATGCGGCCTTCGTCGATGGCCCCTTCGTGCGGCAGGGTGCCGTCTTCGCAGCCGACGATGAAGACGAAGCGGAACTCCAGCCCCTTGGCCGAATGCAGGGTCATCATGCGCACGGCGTTGCCCGGCTCGTCGCGGTCGGCGTGGCTGAGCAGGGCCAGCTGCGCGGCGAGATCGCCCGCGCTGTTGCCTTTCTGCATGGCGCGAAACCAGTCGGCGAGTTCCTTCAAATTACCGAGCCGGCGCTCGCGCAGGCTGGCGTCGGGCGTGCTGGCGATGATCTGCGCGGCATAGCCGGTGCGAGCCAGGATCAGCTCGACCAGATCGGCGGCGTTCTGGTGCAGCGAGGCGCTGCGCAGTTCGTCGAGCAGGTTGGCGAACGAGGCCAGCGCGGCGGCCGGGCGCGGCGTGAGCTGGCGCAGCACGCTGTCGCTGCGAGTGGCGTCGAGCAGCGACGTCTGCCGGCTTTGCGCAAGCTGGCCGAGTTTTTCCAGCGTGGTCGAGCCGATCTCGCGCTTGGGCACGTTGACTACGCGCAGGAAAGCCGCGTCGTCGCTGGGGTTGGTCAGCAGGCGCAGGTAGCACATCACGTCCTTCACCTCGGCCCGGTCGAGAAAGCTCAAGGCGCCGGTGAGGTGATAGGGAATGCGCGCCAGGCGAAAGGCTTTTTCGAGCGGACGCGCCTGGAAGTTGCCGCGGTAGAGGATGGCGATGTCGTGCCAGCGCGCCTTGTGCTTTTCCGCCAGCGTGGTGGCGATCGCCGCGACGCGCTCGGCCTCGTGCTCGGCCTCCTTGCATTCCAGTACGCGGATCGGCGGCCCTTCGGGATGCTCGCTCCACAGTTTCTTTTCGTGCAGGTGCGGGTTGTTGGCGATCAGCTGGTTGGCCGCACGCAGGATGCGCTTGCCGCAGCGGTAGTTCTGCTCCAGCTTGATCACGCGCAGATTGGGCCAGTCGCGGCCGAGCTGGTCGATGTTCTCGGGGTTCGCGCCGCGCCAGGCGTAGATGGACTGATCGTCGTCGCCGACGCAGGTAATGCCGCCGCGCTCGCCGGTAAGCGCCTTCAGCAGGCGGTACTGCGCATCGTTGGTGTCCTGGTATTCGTCGACCAGCAGGTAACGCAGGCGCTCCTGCCAGGTGGCGCGGCACTCGGCGTCGCTTTCCAGGATGCGCAGCGGCAGCCGGATCAGGTCATCGAAATCCACCGCGTTGAAGGCCGCCAGCCGCTGCTGGTACATGTCGTAGATGGTGGCGGCCTCCAGCTCGCGCGGGCTGCGCGCGGCGGCCAGCGCTTCCTCCGGCGACAGGCCACCGTTCTTGGCGCGGCCGAGCAGGTTGCGGATGCCGAAGAGCACGTCGTTCTTTACGCCTTTTGGCGCCAGCTCCTTGACGATGGCGCCGCTGTCGTCCGCATCGAGTACCGAAAAGCCGCGGCGCAGGCCGGCGCGGGCGTGTTCGATTTGCAGAAACTTCAGGCCCAAAGCATGGAAGGTGCAGACCGTAAGCGCCTGCGCATCCTCGGCGCTGACCAGCTGGCCAACCCGCTCGCGCATCTCGCGCGCTGCCTTGTTGGTGAAGGTGATCGCGGCGATTTTCGAGGCGCTGAGGTGCCTGCGCGCAATCAGCCACGCGATCTTCTTGGTGATCACCGAGGTCTTGCCGGAACCGGCGCCGGCCAGCACCAGGAGCGGGCTGTCGCAGTGTTCGACAGCGGCCAGTTGTTGCGGATTGAGCATGGTGAGATACGCAGCGTGGGTTGGTGATGGTAGCAAAGGGCGGGGTTGGAGCAGGGGCGAGTAGCGAGAGCGCCCGTTGTTGCGGTTGGTCATTCATGCGCCCCCTGCGGATGCAGAACGCACCGAGCTGGCTAAACTCGTCTCTCGTCTCTCGCCTTTCGTCCCTGCTCCGTCACCCAACCCGCATGCCGTCTCCGCGCTACCATGCGCGTTCGACCGTCCGACGCGTGCCCATGGCCAAGCTCTATTTCTACTATTCGGCGATGAATGCCGGCAAGACCACCTCCCTGCTGCAGAGCGCGTACAACTATCACGAGCGCGGCATGCGCACGTTGATCCTTACGCCCGCGCTGGACAATCGCTACGGCGAGGGCGTGGTGGCGTCACGCATCGGTCTGAAGGCGCAGGCCCGGCGCTTTGGCAGCGAAGAAAATCTGCTTGCGCTGGTCGAAGCCGACGTTGTCGCCAACGGCGCGCTGCACTGCGTCTTTGTCGACGAAGCGCAATTTTTGACGCGCGCGCAGGTCTGGCAGATCAGCGACGTGGTCGACCGGCTGACGATTCCGGTGCTGGCCTTCGGCCTGCGCACCGATTTTCGCGGCGAGCTGTTCGAAGGGAGCCAGTATCTGCTGGCCTGGGCGGACAACCTGGAAGAGATCAAGACCATCTGCCATACCGGCCGTAAGGCGACCATGGTGGTGCGGGTGGACGAGCGCGGCCGCGCGGTAAAAGATGGCCCGCAGGTTGAGATCGGCGGCAACGAACGCTATGTCTCGGTCAGCCGCGCCGAATTCAAGAAAATCAGCGAAGGCAGCGCCAGTATCGAGCTGCAGCAGACGGTATTGCCGTTGAACGACTAGTGCGCTGCGCACGTCCCCCGAACACGAACCATGACCAGGAAACCCGCATGAGCCAACCGATCACCATCCCCGCCTGGCAGCGCCCGCACTGGCAGCCCAGCGACGAGGAGATCCTTCTGCAGTTCTACGTGTTCGGCAAGTTCGAGGCGGTGCGTGTGCCTTCGGCGGATTACGGCAGTCCGGGCCTGCCCGCCGGCATCGAGGCGGTGAACCACAATCACGCCAGCCTGCGCCAGTGGGAGGGCTATCCGCTGAAGGGCGGCATGGGCCGCATGTTCAAGGACGATGCCCCGGAAGCCTATACGCGCGCCGTTGATGCACCCGAAGTCATGGTCGTGCGTGGCACGTTCAAGGACAGCGAGGCCACAGGTTACCTGCGGGACACCCTGGGCGTGCTGGCCGGCATGCTCGACATCGGCGGCGTGGCGATTCTCGATCCGCAGACTCTCAGCCTGCTCGACGCCGATGCGTGGCGTCGCCGTTTTCTGGTGCGCGATGGGGCGCCGATCCGCAGCCACGTGCTGATCATGCGCGATGGCGAGTCCGAGCCGGATCACTCATGGATCCACACCCGCGGCATGCGCAAGTTCGGCCGGCCCGACATCAGCATCCGCGGCGTGCCCGATGCGCTGAGCGATCACGCGGGCATCCTGTGCGAAAAGCTGGTCGAACTCGAAGCGCTGGGCGCGCACTTCGTCGACGGGCAGGTTCTGGAAATCGACGGTCTGGGCGCCAGCGTGGTCGCGCAGCTGGGCGGCGGCCTGGATGACGAGGACTTCAACAATACGTTTGTCGAGTTTGAGTGGCCGGAGTAGGGCAGGGGCGAGGGATGAGTCGCGAGGGCGTTTCGGTGACGAATCTCGGTCGGCATTTGGCCGTCCGTTTTCCAGGCGATGCAACCTACATACGCAAATTGCTCACTTCTGGCAGCGTGGACACCAGAATGTTGAACGCTGCCCAAGCACCGCCTGCCTGATCGGCGTGCCGCACACCTTGCATGGTTCGCCGGCGCGACCGTAGACGTTGAGCTCGCGGAAGAAATAGCCCGGCGCCCCGTCGGGGTTGAGAAAATCGCGCAGGGTCGTGCCGCCGCGTTCGATCGCCCAGG
>CBAAAD010000027.1:0-14222 GCA_964658785.1 uncultured Methylobacterium sp. | reverse complement strand
GGGCAGGTCGGGCGACAGCGCTCTGAGCTTTTGCACCAGCTCGACGCCCGAAGCATCCGGCAAGCCGATATCGGTCATCAGAAGATCGATAGGCTGCGCGCCGTGGATTTGCACAGCCTGCGCAGCGGTGTCAGCTTCAAGAACGCGGTGACCGCGGGACTCAAGCATCTCGGCCACGCTCAAGCGAATCAGCGCGTCGTCTTCGCACAGCAGAATCTGCAGGGATCGAGCGGCCTGAGGCGGCGCGCGGCGCGCGCTGATGTTTGCACGATGCACTGAGGTGGGCGATACGGTCATCGCCGCATTGCGCTGTTGCTGGGCATCGAGTACCTGACGCAATCGCCGCGCCAGCGCCTCGTGGGTATAGGGCTTGCTCAACAGCTCGACGCCTTCATCCAGGCGACCGCTATGGACGATGGAGTTTTCCGCGTAGCCGGAGGTGAACAGTATCGCCAGCTGCGGCAGACGCTGGCGCAGCTGCTTGGCCAGTTCAGGACTTTTCAGCTCACCGGGCATCACCACATCGGTAAACAGCAGGTCGATGGCGATGCCGCTGTCGATGATGGTGAGCGCACCCTGCGCATCCTTGGCCTTGAGTACGCGATAGCCGAGTTCGCCCAGCAGGGCGACCACGGTTTCACGCACGGCTTCGTCATCTTCGGCTACCAGAATTGTTTCATGGCCGCCGACAATCGGGCCGGATTCGGCTTCGATGACATCGTCTTCGGGTTGGGCCGAACGCGGCAGATACATCTTGATCGTGGTGCCGTGACCGGGCTCGCTGTAAATCTTGACGTGGCCACCGGACTGCTTGACGAAGCCATACACCATCGACAGGCCCAGCCCGGTACCGCGACCTTCTGGCTTGGTGGTGAAAAAGGGTTCGAAGACTTTTTCGACGATGTCCGGCGTCATGCCGCAGCCGGTGTCGCTGACGGCGAGTACAACATACCGGCCGGGCACCGCGTCAGGATGGCGGTAGGCATAATCCTGATCGAGCGTCGCGTTGCTGGCCTCGATCGTCAAACGCCCGTGGCCGTCCATCGCATCGCGCGCGTTGAGTGCGAGATTGAGCAGGGCGTTCTCGACATTGCCAGGATCGATCAGCGTGTTCCACAGTCCGCCGGCAATGACGGTTTCCAGCTCAATGCCTTCGCCGATTGAACGCCGCAGCAGGTCGTCAAGATCGCGGATGAAGCGCGCCACGTTGACGACTTTAGGCGCCAGCGGCTGACGTCGTCCGAACGCCAGCAGCTGCGAAGCCAGCTTCGATCCGCGCGTCACGCCAGCCATGGCATTTTGCACGCGGCGCACGGCGCGATCATTGCCGGCAACATCATTGCCAAGCAGTTGCAGATTGCCGCTGACGACCTGCAGCAGATTGTTGAAATCGTGCGCGATGCCGCCGGTGAGGTTGCCGATCGACTCCATCTTCTGGCTCTGGCGCAGCGCATCCTGCGTCTTGATCAGCTCCGCGGTGCGCTCGCTGACGCGAGCTTCCAGCGTGGCAGCGAGGTTGCCCAGCGCGGCTTCGGCGGCTTTCTGATCGTCAATATCGGTACTGGTTCCAAGCCATTGTTCGAGCTCGCCATCGCGGCCCATGACGGGAACGGCGCGCGCAAGATGCCAGCGGTACGTGCCGTCATGCCGACGCAGGCGAAGTTCGGTCTGATAGAGCTCGACACCTTCCTTCGCCCTGAGCATCGCCGCGATGGTCGGCTTGACGTCGTCAGGATGGACGATGTCGAACCACTTATCACCTTCCAGCGATCCGCGTTCGACACCCGCGTAGGCGTAGAGGCGGTCATTGAACCAATTGATATTGCCATCGCCGGGCGTGGTCCAGACATGATTGGGCAGCGACTGGGCCAGCTTGCGAAAATGGGCTTCGCTTTCACGCATCGCGTCTTCGATGGCCTTGCGTTCGGAAATCTCCACAAACAGTACGGCGAATCGTTCGTCATCGACCTTGCGCACGCGCGCCTCGAACCAGCGATTTTCCAGCGTGGGAATATGGACTTCCATCTGCGTGGCTTCACCCGAATCAAGCACCCCGGCATAGGCGTCGATAACCGACAGTGGAATATCCGGCACCAGCGCACGGATGGAACGGCCCATGGCGGAACGAACCTTGAGCCCGGTCTGTTTTCCAAAGGCCGGGTTGAGCTCGGTAATGATGAAATCGACCATCTGGCCAGCGGCATTGCGCACGGCCTGACCGATGAAAAAACCTTCCTGCATGTCCTCGAAAAGACGCCGCCAGCGGGCCTCACTGTCGATCACCGCCTCTTCGGCCTTCTTGCGATCGGTAATGTCCATCGCGATGCCGATGTAGCGAGGCGGACGGTCCGATCCATCCATCCGCAGCGTTTCGCCACGGCGTGCGATCCAGCGGATCTCTTGGGTCGATGGATCGACCACCCGGAATTCGGAGTAGCTGATGGGGTTGATCGAGTGCAGGCGATTGGGACCGACCAGATGTCGGTCATCGGGATGCACCAGGCTGATCAGCAGCGTATCGGTAACTATTTCCTTCGGATCGAGGCCCCAGACACGTCGATACTGATCGGAAACCTCCAGTCGACCCTCTGCCGGATACCACTCGAACGTGCCGACACCGCCAGCTTCCTGCGCAATGCGCAGGCGCTGCTCAAGCTGGAACTGCTGGGTGGTATCCCGCACCAGCGCCAGAACGCCGCCGGGCACGCCGTTAGCATCAACCAGCGGACTGTAGAGAATATCGAGCCAGACATCCTGCGGCTTGCCCGTTTGCAGCAGCACCATGTGTTGGTCGCGATAGACAAGGCTGTTGCCGGCGAGCACCTGTTCGATGACATGGCTGTTGAAAGCCTCCGCCTCCGGCCAGCCTTCGCGCACGCCCATACCCAGCAGCCCTGGATGGCGCGCAGCAGAAAGCTTGGCATAGCCATCGTTGTAGACGAGGTAGCCGGGCTCTCCCCAAAGAATGGCCATAGGGGCATCACTGCGAACGATGAGCGCTGTGGCCGTTTTCAACGCGTCCGGCCACTGGTCAATATCGCCCAGGGGTGTCTGGCTCCAGTCGAACGCGCGGATAAGGGCCGCTATTTCGGAGTCACCGCCTATGAACGGGAATCGATCAGCGGTGGTCGTAGAAGTCATGCAGGCCAGGCCCGGGGCAGAGTGGAAACGGTGACGGAGGTGATTTTAGTGCCCACGCCGCGCCAACGGCATGGCCCAGACGGCATCGTTCGCATGATTGCAGAGAAAGGTGCCCCGGTGACGGTGGCGGGACTTTTCCAGCCATGGCGCCGGCGAAAAGTGGTTAGCGTTCGTATCCGGGGACCTCGCTTGAGCGTGGCATGCCCGGTATGTCAGTCTCGACGCATCGCCGCCATCCCACACCACGTCGCCGGACAACCCGCGTGAGAACCTCCATCCAGGCGCTTGTTCGCACGCTCAAGGGACGCGGCCATGATGCCGTCGACCGTCCCGAAGAAACCGCGGCGGTGGCCATGCTGCTCAGCAGCGCCGGTGGGTTTCTCGATGCGTTTACCTGGCTGGGCCACGGCGGCGTGTTTGCCAATGCGCAAACCGGCAACGTGGTGCTGCTGGGCATTTATGCGGCGTCGGGCCAATGGGGGAAATCGCTGCGCCACGTGCCACCGATCCTGGCCTTTTTCATCGGCGTGTTTGTGGCCTTTCGGTTGCGCATCCACGAGTCGCGACGATCCAGGCAGCGCACGGCGCTGATCAGCCTCGGTATCGAGATCGTTTTCCTACTCATCGTGGCGGCGCTGCCGCACGACTTTCCGGACCTGCCGATCGTGCTGGGCGTGGCTTTTCTGGCCGCGCTGCAAAGCACCAGTTTTGCCAGGGTCGAGGGCTCCCCCTATAGCTCGGTGATGACCACGGGCAATTTGCGCCGGACCGCCGAGCTGCTGTTTGCCGGGCTTTTTCCGCCGGGCGATACCGTGGCCTTGCATCAGGCGCGGCTGTTCGCGTTGGTGTGCAGCAGTTTTGCCATTGGCGCGTGCGCCGGCGGATTTGCCACGACCAAGCTCGCCAATCTTGCGGTGCTGCTGCCGGCGCTCGCCTTGCTGCTGGCGCTGGTGCGATGCATCCGTGATCGCCGCCGCGGCGCCACAGCGGCGACGCTTTCAGAGGCGTCGACCAATCATCAGACGCCGCGCGAGAGCGATCTATAGCGTATCGATCTGGTAAGCCGTGTGCTGGCGATAAATCGCGCCCGGGCGCAGCACCACGCGTTCGGCCGTCGCACTGTTGATCTGATCGGGAAAGGCCTGCGCCTCCAGACACAGGCCGTCGAACGCCTGGTAAAAGCCGGCGCTGCGTTTCGGCGACGCGGCCAGATGCTGGCCGGTGTAGAGCTGCAGGCCCGGCTGGTCGGTCGTCAAGGTCAGTCGGCGACCGCTGGTTGGATCGATGACCTGCTCCACCTTGCGCTGCTGGCCATGGGCTTCGCCCAGGCAATAGCAATGGTCGAAACCGCCGGCGACAGCCAGCTGCGGGTGCGGCCAGGTCAGCCGCGAACCCAGCGGGGCCGCTCGGCGAAAGTCGAAGGCGGTTCCGGCCACGCTCTCCCTGCTGGCCGGAATCATGCCGGCGTCCACGGCGAGAAAATCTTCCGCGTCGATCCACAGCAGATGATCACGAATGTCACCGCGCGCACCGCCGAGATTGAAGTATGGATGCGCGGTGAGATTGATCGGCGTGGGCTGATCGCTGCGCGCCTGGTAGTCGAGGCTCAACGTGCCGTCGTCGTGCAGTTCGTAGCGCACCTGCACGTCGAGATTGCCGGGAAAACCGCCTTCGCCATCGGGCGAGTGCAACGTCAGCAGCAGGCCGCTGCCATCGGTATCGATATGCCAAACCGCCTGATGAAAACCCTCATGGCCGCCGTGCAGGTGCTGGCCGTTGTTGTTGCGGTCGAGCCGATAATTCACGCCATCGAGTTCGAATCGACCATCGCGGATGCGATTGCCCCAGCGACCGATGAGCGCGCCGAGATAGCCCTTGGCCTCGGCGTAGGCCAGCGGATCGGCGTGCCCGAGTACGACACCTTCGATGCGGCCTTGGCGATCGGGGGTATGCCAGCTGAGCAGGCTTCCGCCAAGATCGCTGATGTCCACGCGCATGTCCTGCGCGTTGCGCAGCGTCCAGCGGTGCACCTTGCGCCCGTCGGACAGCGTGCCCCACCGCACGGCATGCGGTGAGTGGACAGCATTCGGATAGGTCAGAGGCGTCATGGTGCGGAGCTGCCGTTGGAGTCGGTGATTTCAGTGCCGCGCTGCTGCGCCTGGAACTGTTTGGGGGTGAGGTTGTATTCGCGGCGGAACACTGCGTACATGTATTGCAGAGAGGTAAATCCGCAGCGCACGGCAATATCAGCCAGCGGCAGCGATGAACTGGTTAGGAGCTCGCCGGCGTGTTCGAGCTTGTGCTGCAGCAGCGCCTGATGCACGGTCTGCTTCAGCTCGCGGCGAAAATGTTCTTCCAGCGCGGTACGCGACACGCCGACGTAATCGGCCACCTGTTCGGTCTTGACGCCAAGGCAACCGTACTGGCGAATGTAGTGCCGCGCGCGCATCACCAGCGGACTGCGCAGCGGCTGATGCTTGCTCGACGACTGCACGTTGATCCCGACCGGCGGCACCACGATACGTGTCTGCGAGTGATCGGCACCGCGCAATATCTGATGCAGCAGATGCGCCGCGGTTCGGCCCATTTCCTCGGCGCCCTGGATCACCGATGTCAATGGAATGCGCGTCAGAATCTGGGTCAGCGGATCGTTGTCGATACCGACCACGGCGATCTGATCGGGTACGGAAATTTTGGCCAGCTGGCATGCCTGCACGAGATGTCGTGCGCGTGCATCCGTGACGCAAAGAATACCGACCGGCTTGGGCAACTCCTTCAGCCATTCGACCAGCTGCTCGGACGCATCATCCCAGCCGCTGGCGCTGGTGGGCTGCCCGCGAAAAACGGTGGCCGGCAACTCGTCGGCCTGCAGTTGCTGCATGTATGCCGCTTCGCGTTCGGCCGCCCATGCGTTGCCCGGCGCCGGCGGCAATCCGTAGAACGCGAAATGCGACAGGCCCTGATCGATCAGATGGCGATAACCGAGCTGCACCAGCTTGGCGTTGTCAGTTGCGATGTATGGAATGCGTTCGGGATAGAGCGACGCGTCCGCATAGGAGCCGCCGACGGCAACGACGGGCAGTGACGATTGGGCCAGCGCCGCCACCACCTTCGGGTCGTCGAAGTCCGCGATGATGCCGTCGCCGTGCCATCGTTCGATACCCTGCACGCGGCTGCGAAAATCTTCCTCAAGATACAGATCCCATTCGACGCGGGTCGAGTTGAGATACTGCCCGATGCCTGCGATGACATCGCGGTCATAACCTTTGTTAGCGTTGAACAGCAGCGCAATGCGATGCGGGGGCGGAGAGAGTCCCATGGGCGTATCGATAAATCCGGTGAGGCGATTGGCCAGTATCCCGCGCTCAGCGACCATGCGCCTAATCAGGGCGGCGAGGCAGCGCGTCGATCACTCGGCTCAGCGCAGACGCTACCACGCGCCAGCCGCGCTGGCATGCGGCATTGCCGCAGCGAAAATGATGATCGTCGCACCAGATTTCGCAATTGCCCGCATACAGAATGACTGTGCAGCATTCGACGATTACGTTGGCCCGATAGGCGGGCTTGCGTCAATGCAATCCGCATCCAGCCTTGAGTGGAGTTGACCATGTCCTATTTCGATCCTATTGCGCCGATCCGCTACGAGGGCGCCTCGGGTGACAATCCGCTGGCTTTCCACCATTACGACGCCAAGCGCGAAATTCTTGGCAAGACCATGGCCGAGCACTTGCGCCTGGCAGCCTGCTATTGGCACACGTTTGTATGGCCGGGCAGCGACGTGTTCGGCGCCGGCACGTTTGATCGCCCGTGGCACCACGCTGGCGACCCGATGCAGCAGGCCAAGGCGAAAGCCGATGCGGCGTTCGATTTTTTTAGCCGCCTGGGCGTGCCGTTCTACACCTTCCACGACACCGACGTGGCGCCGGAAGGCAGCAGCCTGAAAGAGTACGCCAACAATTTTTCCGCCATGGTTGACGTGCTGGAAGCCAAGCAGGCGCAGACCGGCATGAAGCTGCTGTGGGGCACAGCCAATGTGTTCAGCCATCCGCGCTATGCCGCCGGTGCAGCGAGCAACCCGCAGCCGGAGGTGTTTGCCTATGCGGCCACGCAGGTATTCCACGCGATGGGCGCAACGCAACGCCTGGGCGGCGCCAACTACGTGCTGTGGGGTGGCCGCGAAGGCTACGACACGCTGCTCAATACCGACCTGAAACGCGAGCGCGCGCAGCTTGGGCGCTTCTTCCAGATGGTGATCGAGCACAAGCACAAGATCGGTTTCGACGGCACCATTCTGATCGAGCCCAAACCGCAGGAGCCGACCAAGCATCAGTACGATTACGACACGGCGACCGTGTACGGCTTCCTGAAGGACTTCGGCCTGGAGCACGAGGTCAAGGTCAACCTGGAAGCCAACCACGCCACGCTGGCCGGGCATTCGTTCCAGCACGAGGTGGCCACATCGATCGCGCTGGGTTTGTTCGGCAGCATCGACGCCAACCGCGGCGACATGCAGAACGGCTGGGATACCGACCAGTTCCCCAACAGCGTCGAAGAGATGACCCTGATCGTTTACGAGATTCTGCGCGCAGGTGGCTTCGTCAACGGCGGCTTCAATTTCGATACCAAGGTGCGTCGTCAGAGCAGCGATCCGGCCGATCTTTTCCACGGCCATATCGGTGCGATCGACGTGCTGGCGCTGGCGCTGGAGCGTGCGGCCAGGATGATCGAGCGCGACACGCTGGCCAGGATGAAATCCGCGCGTTACGCCGGCTGGGACGGCGAGTTCGGCCAGCAAGTGCTGACCGGCAACTTCAGCCTCGAAGCGCTGGCCGCCGAGGCGGCGAAACGTGATCTGCAGCCGAAGCATGTCTCCGGCCAGCAGGAAGCGCTGGAGAACCTGGTCAATCGCTATGTCTACGGTTGATCGTCAGCCGATGTCCGCACGGTCGCCGGAGTAAGCCGGCGCATGTTTATTGGAATCGATCTGGGGACATCGTCGGTCAAGGCCGTGCTGGTTGACCGCAAGGGTGAGGTGCGTGGCAGCGCTTCGACCGCGCTAAGCATTTCGCAGCCGCAGCCGCGCTGGTCCGAACAGGATCCCGCGGCGTGGTGGCAGGCCACGCTGGATTCGGTCGATGCCTTGCTCGTCGAGGCCAAGAAACTCGGCGTCGCTGCGAGCGATATTGCCGGCATTGGTCTTTCCGGCCAGATGCACGGTGCGACCTTGCTCGATGCAAAAGATGAGGTGCTGCGCCCGGCCATCCTCTGGAACGACGGCCGCTGCGATATCGAGTGCGCTGAGCTCGAACAGGTGCCGAACTTTCGCTCGATCACCGGCAACCTGGCAATGCCCGGTTTCACCGCGCCGAAGTTGTTGTGGGTGCGCAAGCACGAACCGCAGATTTTCGAGCGTATTGCCAAGGTGCTGCTGCCGAAGGATTACCTGCGGCTGAAGCTCACCGGCGAGTACGCCAGCGACATGTCCGATGCCGCCGGCACGCTGTGGCTTGATGTTGGCAAGCGCTCGTGGAGCGACGAGATGTTGCACGCCTGCGGGCTGAACCAATCGCAGATGCCGTCCTTGCACGAGGGCAATCAAATCACCGGCCAGCTGCGCGACGAGCTGGCCGAGCGCTGGGGCATCGCGCGCGTGCCGGTGGCTGCCGGCGGTGGCGACAATGCGGCGGGCGCCGTTGGTGTCGGCATCGTCAAGCCGGGGCAGGCGATGCTGTCGCTCGGTACGTCGGGCGTTTTCTTCGCCGTCTCCGATGGTTTCCTTTCGCGGCCCGAGCTGGCGGTGCACAGCTTTTGCCACGCGCTGCCGAACACCTGGCATCTGATGAGCGTGATGCTCAACGCCGCCAGCTGCCTGGATTTCACCGCGCGGCTGACCTCGTACGAGAACGTGCCGGCCCTGCTCGGCGATGCGCAGGCATCAAACGGCATTCATCGCAGCAGCCCGTTCTTCCTGCCGTATCTCAGCGGCGAACGCACGCCGCATAACGACAGCCACGCCCGCGGTGCGTTTGTCGGGTTGAGCGGCAGCACGCAGCGCGTCGATCTGGCCAATGCCACGCTGGAGGGCGTCGGGTTCGGGCTGCTCGACGGTCTGCTGGCCGTGGAGGCGGCGGGCCTGGTATCGGACGAGATCACCGTGATTGGCGGCGGCTCGCGCAGCGCGTACTGGATCCAGATGCTCGCCGACATTCTCGGCAAGCCACTGCAGCAGCGCTCCGGCGGTGACGTCGGACCCGCACTCGGCGCGGCGCGGCTTGCTCATCTGGCGGTGGAGCAGGGCGCCACGCTGGACGAGGTTTGCCCTGCGCCGACGCTGGTGGCGAACTTTATTCCTGTTGCGTCGCGACGTGCGTTTTATCGCGAACAACGGTATCCGTTGTTTCAGAAGTTGTACCCGCAGTTGCACCCGCTTTTCGCTGGCGCTGATACCGGCGCTGATTCTGTCAACTAACGTTGCACGTCACACAGGATGGGGACCCATGAAAATCAAAACAATCAAAAGCAAGACGCTCCGCACGCTTACGCTTTCGGCCGCGATGGCGCTGGCCGGCACCTTTGCCGCCATGCCGGCGCACGCCAGCAAGGAAAAGCCGGTCATCGGTTTTTCGATCGACGATCTGCGCGTCGAGCGCTGGACACGCGACCGTGACTATTTCACAGCCGCGGCAACCAAGCTTGGCGCGAAAGTCTATGTGCAGTCTGCCGATGCGAGCGAAGAGCGCCAGATCGCGCAAATCGAAAACCTGATTTCGCGCAACGTCGACGTGCTGGTGATCGTGCCGTTCAACGGCAAAGTCCTCGGCAATGTCGTGGCAGAAGCCAAGCGCGCGGGTATCAAGGTCGTTGCCTACGATCGATTGATCCTGAATGCGGATATCGATGCCTATATTTCTTTCGACAACGAACGCGTCGGCGAAATGCAGGCACAGGCCCTTGTCAACGCGGTCCCCAAAGGCAACTACTTTCTGCTTGGTGGCTCGCCGACCGACAACAACGCCAAAGTGTTTCGCGAAGGCCAGTTGAAGGTGCTGCAGCCGCTGGTGGCGAAGGGCGATATCAAGATCGTCGGTCAGCAGTGGACGCCTGAATGGGATCCGACGAACGCGCTGCGCATCACCGAAGATGCACTGACGGCCAACCACAACAACATCCAGGCGATTGTCGCTTCCAACGACGGTACGGCGGGTGGCGCGATCCAGGCTCTCGCGGCGCAGAAGCTGGCCGGCAAGGTGGCGGTGTCCGGACAGGATGCGGATCTCGCCGGCGTGAAGCGCGTCATCTCGGGCACCCAGACCATGACGGTCTACAAGCCGCTGAACAATCTCGCCACGCAGGCGGCCCAGCTGTCGGTCGATCTGGTCAAGGGCACGGCGCCCAAGTACACCAGCAAGATGAATAATGGCACCAAGGACGTCAACACCGAGCTGCTGACACCGACCCTGCTGACCAAGCAGAACGTCGACCTGGTGATCAAGGACGGCTTCTATACCCACGCACAGGTGTACGGCAATTAATTGAAACCTCACGGAGGCGCGTCGGTCATCGGTGCGCCTCCTGTGTTTCCATTCATGGTTTGGTATCGACGCCGCCCGTGTTGCGGCAGCTTGCGTGGCAGCAGTGGAGTGGGCGTGTGAGCGAATATCTGTTCGAGATGCGCAATATCGTCAAGGAGTTTTCTGGCGTGCGGGCGCTCAACGGCGTGAGTCTGGCCGTGCGGCCGGGCGAGTGCGTTGGCCTGTGTGGTGAAAATGGCGCGGGCAAATCCACGCTGATGAAGGTTCTTTCGGGCGTCTATCCCTACGGCAGTTTCGAAGGCGACATTCTGTGGGAAGGCCAACCGCTGAAGGCCTATTCGGTACGCGACAGTGAGAAGGCCGGCATCGTCATCATCCATCAGGAGCTGATGCTCGTGCCGCAACTGTCGGTGGCGGAAAATATTTTTCTGGGTAATGAAATCACCAAGCCCGGCGGTCGCATGGATTACGACGCCATGTATCGTCAGGCGGACGCGCTGCTGGCGCGTCTGAAACTGAAAGACGTCAATGTCGCCGCACCGGTGATGAATTACGGTGGCGGCTACCAGCAGTTGTTCGAAATCGCCAAGGCGCTGGCGAAGAACGCGCGTCTGCTGATTCTCGACGAGCCGTCATCCTCGTTGACCTCCAGCGAGATCGATGTGCTGCTGGCCATCATTGAAGATCTGAAGCGCGAAGGCGTCGCCTGCGTGTATATCTCGCACAAGCTCGAAGAGGTCGCCAAGGTCTGCGACACCGTCACCGTGATTCGCGATGGCGAACACGTGGCAACCAGGCCGATGGCCGAACTGAATACCGACGCCATCATCGCCATGATGGTTGGTCGCGAGATCAAGAACCTTTACCCGCGCAGCGAGCACAGCATTGGTGAGGTCATCTTTGAAGCGCGGCACGTCACATGCTGGGACGTGACCAATACGAGCCGCAAGCGTGTCGACGACGTGTCATTCGAATTGCGCAAGGGCGAGATCCTCGGTATCGCCGGACTGGTCGGCGCCGGGCGCACCGAACTGGTGTCGGCCATTTTTGGTGCGTATGCCGGCAAATCGACGGCCGAGCTCTTCATGGACGGCAAGTCGATCAAGGTAAAGACACCGGAGCAGGCCATTCGCGCCGGACTTTCGCTCGTGCCCGAGGACCGCAAGCGGCAAGGCATCGTGCCGATGCTTGGGGTCGGCGATAACATCACCTTGGCGACGCTGCAGCACTATTCGCACGGCGGGCGCATCGATAAGAATGCCGAGCTTGCCACGGTGGATCGGGAGATCAAACGCCTTCGCGTCAAGACCGCCAGTCCGGCGCTGGCCATCGCAGGGCTCTCCGGCGGGAACCAGCAGAAGGCGGTGCTGACCAAGATGCTGCTGCCGGAGCCGAAAGTGCTGATTCTGGATGAGCCGACCCGTGGCGTGGATGTCGGTTCCAAATACGATATCTACCAGCTGATGTTCGAGCTGGCCGCCAAGGGCGTGTCGATCATTATGGTGTCGTCGGAACTCAACGAAGTGCTGGGCGTCAGCGATCGCGTATTGGTGATTGGCGAAGGACATTTGCGCGGGGACTTCGTCAACAAGGATCTGACCCAGGAACGCGTGCTGGCAGCGGCGATCGCTGCGAAGCCAAAGGCCGCCTGAATCACCGGTTTCGATTCGGATCGACTTTAAATCCAGATTTTTTTCGATTTTTGCAAGGCAGACCTTTCGGCCTTTTCGGGAAGCAGATATGCAAGCTCAGCAAGTGCAACAGTTTTTTGTACGTTACAAGATCATCGCGCTGCTGTTGGCGGTGGCGGCCATCTGGATTTTCTTCCATATCGGTACCGACGGCGATTTCGTTACGCCGCGCAATGTGGCCAATCTGCTGCGGCAGATGTCGATCACCGGCATGCTTGCCTGCGGCATGGTGTTCATCATTATTTCCGGCGAGATTGATTTGTCGGTAGGCTCTTTATCCGGCCTGCTCGGCGGCGTGGTGGCGATACTTACCGTCAACATGCATTGGGGAACACCGGCGGCGATTGCCGCGGCGCTGGTTGTCGGCCTTGGCATCGGCATGTTCAACGGCTTCTGGGTCACCAAGCTTCGTGTGCCCTCTTTTATCGTGGGCCTGGGCGGCATGCTCGCTTTTCGCGGCATCCTGCTGGGCATTACGCACAGCGCCACCATCGCGCCCGTGCCGGATGACCTGATTTATCTGGGGCAGGGCCTAGTACCGATCGGATTGTCGCGGGTGCTGGGCGGCGTGATCTTTCTGCTGTTGGTGGCTATCACGATCATGCGTCGCCGCCGCCGGGCCAAGCTTGAACTCAAGCAGATGCCGGTGTGGATGGACGTCGCCAAACTGGTGGTGATCGGTGCCGTGATCGTCGGTTCGCTGCGCATGCTCAACGATGCCGGTGGCGTGCCGGTGCCGGTCATGATCCTGCTTGGGCTGCTGGGCATCTTTTCGTACATCTCCACGCAGACCGTATTTGGCCGGCATATCTACGCCGTTGGCGGAAATATGGAGGCGACCCGCCTGTCGGGGGTGAACGTGGCGCGCGTCAAGCTGGCCGTGTTCGCGCTGATGGGCGTCATGTGTGCTTTCGCCGGCATCATCAACACCGCGCGTCTGGCTGCCGGTTCGCCATCGGCTGGTACCAGCGGCGAGCTCGATGCCATCGCCGCCTGCTTCATTGGTGGCACATCCATGCGCGGCGGCTCCGGCACGGTGCACGGTGCGCTGATCGGTGCGCTGGTCATGGCCAGCCTGGACAACGGCATGTCGATGATGGACGTGGACACCTTCTGGCAAATGATCGTCAAGGGCAGCATCCTGGTGTTGGCCGTGTGGGTTGACGTGCTGTCGGGCTCGAATCGCGGCTGAGCCTGCGCACGGTGGGAAAGCTGAAAAGCGGCGGTCTGATGGGCGAGCGTTCCAACTTTCCTTGGTCAGGCGCGTGAGTCGGGAAAACCGGTCCGCCCTGACGGCAGCGATTTATGCAGTTGGCCAGTCAGGGAAATGGCAGTCATCGCATCGACAAAAAAACGGCAGGCCCTTCGGCCCGCCGTTTTTGTTTGGGGACGCGGCGTCGCTCAAACTTACTGGGCGTTGTCCTTGGTCACCAGCTTCAGCGGCACGGCCACCTTCGGTTCCACTTTCTCGCCGTCGATCACGCTCTTGGCATTCTTGACGCCGAGCTGGCCGATCAGTTCCGGCTGCTGGGCGACCACGGCGGCCATCTTGCCGTCCTTGACCGCCTGGATGCCGTCCGGTGTGCCATCGAAGCCGACAACGAGCACGTTGTTGCGCTTGGCGCCGTCGAGCGCGCGCACGGCGCCGAGCGCCATCTCGTCGTTCTGCGCAAAGATCGCCTGCACATCGGGGTGACCCTGCAGCAGGTTTTCGGTGACGCTGAGGCCCTGCGCGCGGTCGAAGTTGGCCGGCTGCTGAGCAATGATTTTCAGGCCCGAGGTCTTGATCTCGTCATCGAAACCCAGGCCGCGGTCGCGCGCTGCCGAAGTACCCGGCACGCCCTGCAGTTCAATCACG
>CBAAAD010000026.1:0-14300 GCA_964658785.1 uncultured Methylobacterium sp. | reverse complement strand
TTTATGACTTGAACCGTATCAGCGGATTCAGCGCAGCGCGTGCAGCACCGGCGCCGCCTGCTCGCCGCGACCGAGCCGGTCCGCCAGCTCCGTCAGCCGCGCAGCAAGCTCTTTCGCATTAGCCGCGCACAGCGTGGCATGCCCAACCTTGCGTCCCGGCCGCGCCTGCTTGCCGTAGTCGTGCCAGTGCCCGTCGACCGCGCGTAAAACCGGCGCAGCCTCCGGCAGATCGCCGATCCAGTTGAACATGGTCGACAGGCCCCGCGCGCCGGTGTCACCCAGCGGCAGGCCGAGTACGGCGCGCACGTGATTCTCGAACTGGCTGGTGTGCGCGCCTTCGATGGTCCAGTGACCGGAGTTGTGCACGCGCGGGGCCATCTCATTGCCCAACAGCTCGCCGTCTTTCACGAACAGCTCCAGCGCAAACACGCCGACGTAATCGAGCCGCTCGGCCAGCGTCTTGGCCAGCGCGGTCGCGCGCTGCTGCAGCCGGTCGATTGCCGGCGCCGGGGCGAGACTCATCGACAGCACGCCGTCGACGTGCCAGTTCTGTGTCAGCGGCCAGGTGCGGAAGTCGCCGTCGCGGCCGCGTACGGCGATCACCGACAGCTCGCGCTCGAACGGTACAAAGGCTTCCAGAATCAGGCCCAGCGTAGCGGCCTGCTCACCCAGCGCCGCCCATGCCGCGTCGGCATCGTCCACGGTCTTTAGCCGGAACTGACCCTTGCCGTCGTAACCCAGCCGACGCGTCTTGAGGATGGCGGGCGCACCGATGCTGGCGATCGCCCGATCCAGATCATCGCGCGAATCGACGGCCACGAATTCAGGCGTCTGCAATCCGCATTCGCGAAACAAGGTTTTTTCGGCCAGACGATCCTGCGCGATGGCCAAGGCGTCAGGTGAGGGACATACGGCGACCCGCTGAGCCAGCCGGCGCGCGGTATCCGCCGGTACGTTCTCGAAATCGAAAGTGACCGCATCAACCTGCGCGGCAAAGGCTTCCAGCGCGGGATAATCCGTCCATTCGGCGACGACCAATGGCGCAACCTGTCCGGCACAGACATCTGCGGAACCGTCAACCACCAGGGTCTTAACACCCAACGGCGCCGCGGCGAGAGCCAGCATGCGCGCCAGCTGGCCACCACCCAGCACGCCTAGCGTCAGCTGTTTGCGCTCGCTCATGGTCGCGGGTCCGGCTGGTCGAGCACGGCCTGCGTCTGCCGGGCGCGCCAGGCATCCAGCGCTGTGGCGAGCGCGGCATCGTGCAGCGCGAGCATGGATACCGCCAGCAGGCCCGCGTTGACGGCGCCCGCACGGCCGATGGCCAGGGTGCCCACCGGAATACCGGCCGGCATCTGCGCGATCGACAGCAGCGAGTCCATGCCGCTGAGCGCCTTGGACTGCACCGGTACGCCGAGCACCGGCAGCCGCGTCTTGGCGGCCAGCATGCCCGGCAGATGCGCTGCGCCGCCAGCGCCGGCAATGATCACATGCAGGCCGCGCTCAACGGCTTCTTCGGCATAGCGGAACAGCAGATCCGGCGTGCGATGCGCCGACACCACGCGTACCTCGTGCGGCACGCCGAGTTCCTCCAGCACGCCGACCGCGTGCTGCATGGTCTCCCAGTCCGAGCGCGAGCCCATCACCACGCCTACGCGCAGCGGATTGGTTGTCGATGTCATGGCCGGGCCGTCCAAAAACGGTTATCGTACTTGCTTTCCCCTGCTCCGGAACACCCCGCAAACCCGCCATGGACAAGCGTCTGCTCGATATTTTGTGCTGCCCGGTCAGCAAGACACCGGTTCGTCCGCTCAGCAAGCAGGAACTCGACGCAGTCAACGGCGCCGTCGCTGCGGGCAAGCTCGATTCGGTCGCTGGCGTGCCCGTCCGCGAAAAAATCGCTGCGGGCCTCATCACCACCGATCGCAAGGTCATCTACCGCATCGAGGACGGCATTCCGGTCATGCTGCCCGAGGAAGGCATCGGCACCACTCAGCTGGTCGACTTTCCAGCCGCCGTCTGAACAGTTTGTGTCGCAGTTCTCGGTTCCGGCATAAAGATGCATGACATGCACCACTGCCTCGCTTATTGTCAGACTCGTGCGGGCCATCCGACTCTCACCGCGTGTAGCCATTTCAAGGCGTGGCGATGAACGAAGCCGGTGACCTGTCCAAAGTAGTCAATCTCGGCCCGCGCCTGGACCCTTCCAGCGAACGAGTGGGGCAGTTGTTGAATGCCGTTCGCGGCATTGCCAATCGGCGACTGCAGCAGTGGTTGAGCAACACCTTTGAACAGGTGGACGACGCGCTGTTCGATCTGGCAGAAAAAGCCGAAAACAACGCCGCGCAGATGCACTATTTCGACGGCATGCGCGATGTGCGCAAAAAGCGGCCGTTGGTGGAACGTCAGTTTCTTTCCGCCATCAATCGTGAGCTCGGTGAACTGGCCAGTCCCAAGTCGACGTCGACGCCCGCCTCGCCCACCTCCATCAACAGCGGCGTGGAGCTGACGCTGGTCGCCGACAACGAACTGGAAGAATCGCTGGCCATCACCAGCATGATCAGCAAGAACGATTCGCGCCTGACGCGCGATCTTTTCGCGGTAAACCAGCGCTTGTCAGTGATCTGCGGCGGACACAAGATCGATGACACCAGCAACCCCGTGGCGCCGGCAATTCTGTCGCAGTCGTTTCGGCAGGCGCTGCGTGAACTGACCGCCGACATGCGCGTCAAATTGATCATCTACAAGCTGTTCGATCGATACGTGCTGTCGTCGCTGGAAGAGCTCTATCAGGAAATCAACGACGAGCTGGTCGAAGCCGGCGTGTTACCTCAGCTGCAGCACGGCGTTGTACGTGCAACCAGCGCGAGCAGCGCTAACGCCGCGAGAACGGCGGACGATGACATGGCAGCCCGCTCGGTTGCCTCTGCCGCCGAGTCGGGCGAAATCCCCAACGATCTATTGCAGACGCTGCACGCGTTGTTCAGCGCCCGGCGCGCATCTCCTGGCGCTGTCTCGCCGGGAAGCGGCAGCAGCGGCACCAGCAACGCAAGCTCCGGGCAGACGGGACCACTCCCGTCAGCGCATGAGCTGCTTGGCGCGCTGAGCGTGCTGCAAAGCCAGATCGCCAGCGCCGGCCCGCTGCCGCAGACGCCTGCCGGAACCGATCATGACGCGGCCGACCTCAGCCGTGAGGTTCAGCAGCTCAAAGCGCAGCTGCTGAACCAGATTGGCGCCTTGCGCGGCGAGCGGCCCAGCCATGTGGCCACCATCGATGAAGACACCATCGACTTGGTCGGCATGCTGTTTGAATTCATTCTGGAAGATCGCAACCTGCCGGTGCAGATGCAGGTGCTGCTGGCGCGACTGCAGATTCCCTATCTCAAGGCGGCGATTCTCGACCGCAAGATGTTTGCCCATCGCCAGCATCCGGCGCGTCGGCTACTCGACGGGCTGGCCGAACAGGCCAAGGGCTGGTCGGAAGAGTCCGACCGTGATCGCCGGCTGTATGAAAAAGTGAAGGTGATTGTCGAGAAGCTACTTCACGATTTCGATGACGACATGGGTATTTTCGAGCGGCTGCTGGTGGATCTGCAGCAGTTCCATGACATCAACAAACGTCGCTCGGAACTGGCTGAGCAGCGCGTGGCCGAGTCCACCCGCGGTCGCGAAAAGCTCGAACAGGCGCGGCGCCGGGCCGCACGGGAGATCATCGATCGGATCGGCCAACATCAGCTGCCGCCGCTGGTCCACGGAGTTCTGGCACGCGCATGGGCCAACCATCTGGTACTGACGCTGCTGCGCCATGGCGAAGCATCCAACGAGTTTCGCAGCGCGCTGCATTTTGTTGACGACTTCATCGCCAGCACGCGCCCGGTTAAGAACTCCGAAGGCCGGCACCTGCTGCGGCAGATGCTGCCGGGCATCGAACGTGCACTTCGTCTTGGCCTCAGCAATGTGGCCTTTCAGGAGCAGGACATCGAACGGCTGCTCGCGCAGTTGCAGGCCTACTACCGCCAGCAGCTCGGTGAAGCCATCGACAATCCGGCGACGGTGCCCGCGGAGGAAGACCCCGCCATGCTCGCCATGCCGGACACGATTCAACCCGTCTTCCAGCAGGACGCCGAACTGGAAAACCGCCGCGACGTCGAGCCGGCGATGGTGCCGCTGGACAGCCCGGAATGGCAGCAGGTGCAGGCGCTGCAGCCGGGTACCTGGCTGGAATTCAGCCATATCGACGAGGCCATGGCGCGCGCCAAGCTGTCGTGGATCAGCCCGATGACGGGCCGCTACCTTTTCGTCAACCGCCGTGGCCTGAAAGTGGCGGACTACGCGCCCGAAGAGCTTGCGGTACTGCTGGCTGATGGCCACGCCATCGTGCTGGAGGCCAATGCGCTGTTCGACCGCGCCATGACCTCGATCGTCGGTCGCCTGAGCCAGCCCGAAAATTCCTCTGCTACGGATGCCTGATGAGCTCAGCACCACCGTTTGACCCGCCTTCTGCTGCCCATATTTCCGCCGATATTGAACGCGCCTTTGCCGAAGATCTGGGCACGGGCGATGCAACGGCCGAATTGTTGCCGATCGACGCCCTTGCGCAGGCCGAACTGACCTGTCGCGAAAGCGCCGTTATCGCCGGTATTCCCTGGTTCGATGCGTGTTTTCGCAAGATGGATCCGGACGTACGTATCGACTGGCATACCGCGGACGGCCAGCACGTGGCGCCCGGCGCGGTGATCTGCCGGCTGGCCGGACGCGCTCGATCGCTGGTCAGCGCCGAGCGGACGGCGCTGAATTTCCTGCAGCTGCTATCGGGCACCGCCACGCAAACCGCGGCCTACGTCCACGCCGTGGCAGATACCAGCACGCGTCTGCTGGATACCCGCAAAACCGTGCCGGGCCTCCGCCTGGCACAAAAATACGCGGTGCGCTGCGGCGGCGGCTACAACCAGCGGATGGGTTTGTACGACGCCATTCTGATCAAGGAAAACCACATCATCGCCGCCGGCGGCATCGCTGCGGCGATAGAGGTCGGACGGCGTTTGCATCCGACGCTCATGCTGGAAGTCGAGGTGGAGAATCTCGACGAACTAGCGCAGGCCATCGACGCCAACGCGGACCGGATCATGCTGGACAACTTTTCGTTGCCGCTTATGCTCGAAGCCGTCGCGCTCACCGCAGGCCGCATACCGCTGGAGGTATCCGGCAACGTCGATCTGGAGACGATCGCAGCCTATGCCCGGACCGGCGTGGATTTCATTTCCGTGGGCGCCCTGACCAAGCACGTTCGCGCTGTCGATCTGTCGCTGCGGCTGCGGCTGGACTGACTGGCGCGCTGCCAATCGGGGTGAAGATGGCGCCTTGCGTGCAAGCCGGCATGCCCACACACTGCGGGCATGAGTGACATCCAGGACATGCTGCTATTGCTGGTGCTTTGCGCCGTAGTATTGCTGTGGCTGAAGCTCACCTCGGCGCGCGAACGGGCGATGAGCGAAGCCCGCCGGGAATGCGAGCGGCACGGACTTCAGCTGCTCGATGAGAGCGTCGGCCTGCGCGCGCTGCGCATACGCCGTATCGACGGCCTTCGCCGGATCGAACGCGGCTATTCGTTCGACGTCAGCATCGACGGCGACGATCGTGAACAGGGACGGCTGTGGATGATCGGCAGTAGCGTAAGCGGGCTTAGCCTGCCGACAACCAAGCTGGCTTCGGCCGAGTCGATCGTGACCGACGCGCTGGCCAAGGCCAAGGCGTCGAGCAATGTCGTGCAGCTGCATCCGCACCGTCGACCGCCGGACGAACGGCTCCACTAGAACCTATTGCGGCAAACTTGCCGCAACTTGTCGAGCAACAGCCGCCAGCCGTCGCGATCCAATCGCAGTGATCGGAAAACCTGGTTACTTGACCACGCGCAGATGTGGCGCGCCACGCTTTGGCTTGTCGCCCGGCTCGGAGCTCGGCGATGGGGGCGCATCGTCGGGCACGTCGGGCGGCGGATTATCGCTACCTTCTTCGGCCGGAAACATCATTCCCTGCCCGTTTTCCTGCGCGTACAGTGCGAGCACCGCCTGCACCGGAATATTGATGGTCTGGCTGACGCCGGAAAAACGCGCCGAAAAGCTGATCCACTCGTTGCCGAGATCCAGATTGGCCACCGCGCGCATGGCCAGGTTGAGCACGACCTGGCCGTTCTTGATCACCTGCGGCGGCACGCGAACGCCCTCGATCGACGCGTCGACCAGCACGTACGGGGTGAGATTGTTGTCGCTGATCCAGTCGTAGATCGCGCGCAACAGATACGGGCGATTCGAACTCATCGCGGTGGGTTCGTTGGTACTCATCATGCCTGCTCGGGGAGAGGCCGCATGGCCTTCTCCTGTTCGGTCATGCTGCGCGCAAAACCCTGACTGTGGAACAGACGCTCGCCGTAATCGATGATCGGTTTCCCCTCGCGTCCCAAATCCACGCCCAGCCACGGCAGGCGCCAGATAACCGGCGCCACCAGGCAATCGACCAGGCTCATTTCCGGATTCAAAAAGAATTTGGCCGCCTTGAACAGCGGCAGACTGGCCAGCAGATGTTCACGCAGGCGCTTGCGCGCAGCATCGGCGGGCTTGCCTCCGGCCCGAATCAAATCCACTTCGGTAAGCCAGTCTTTTTCGATGCGCACGGCGGCTACACGGATGCGCGCGCGCGACAGCGGATCGATCGGCATCAGCGGCGGATGAGGATAGCGCTCGTCGAGGTACTCGCAGACCACCGACGTGTCGAACAGCGTGAGATCACGATCAACCAGCGTGGGCGTGGTGACGTACGGGTTGAGATCGATCAGATCTTCCGGAGGATTGGCGTGATCCACGATCACACGCTCGTAGCTGACGCCCTTGGCGGCCAGCACGAGCCTTGCCCGATGACACTGTATGCCGTCGGCAGTGGTGTACAACGTCAATACGTTGCGCGAGCGAGCGCTCTGAACCATGCGCGTTTCCCTATCGATGAGACGACTACGGCGGCCAGTGGCCGCCGCCATCGGATGATGCACATCCGGGTGTGATGGACGTTTAATGGACGTCTTTCCAGTATTCCTTGTTGAGCAAATAGGCCAGGAAGGTGAAGACTGCCAGGAACAGCAGCACCCAGATGCCGTAATGCTCGCGCTGCAGCGCAGCGGGCTCGGAGACGTACTGCAGGAAGCTGGTCAGATCGCGCATCGACTGCTGGTACTGCGCCGGGGTCATCGTACCCGGGTGCGAGATCTCCAGGTTTTCCACGACGTCGGTCGTACCGGGCTTCATCGTCGCCGTCTGCAGGCCCTGCAATTCGGCCAGCGGAAACGGCATGGCGGCGTTGGGCAGTACCGTGTTGTTCCAGCCGATCGGGCTATGCGGGTCGAGATAGAACGAGTTGAGATAGGTGTAGACCCAGTCTTCGCCCTTGGCGCTGACTTCCAGCGACAGATCCGGCGGCGCCTTGCCGAACCACTTTGTCGCCATATCGGCCGGCATGTGCGAGATCACCTGATCGTCGAACTTGCCGCCGGTGAAGTTGAGGTTCTGCATCACATCCTGCTCGGACAGATTCAGATCCTGGGCGATGCGCGAATAACGCACATACTTCAGCGAGTGGCAGCCGACGCAGTAGTTGAAGAACATCTTGGCGCCGCGCTGCAGCGATGCCTGATCGCGCACGCTGGCACCCGACGCCATCAGCTCCGGCTCTTCTGCCGCCTGCGCCGCCATGCTGCCCGCCAACAGACCTAGCGCCAGGGCAAGCGTGCACAAAAGCCGCTTGGTGAAATACCGCTGATTCATCAGAGGCCGCCGTTTGATGAGACTCATAGGATTAGTCATGCCCGGTCACCCGCTCCGGCACCGGCTTGGTTTTTTCCCAGCCAAAGTGCGTGTAAGCCCAAAGGAACGGGAAGAAGCCGAAGTAGATGATCGTCATCAGGCGACCGAACAGGTTTTCCCAGGTGGTCAGATCCACGTTGCCGAACAGCTTCGGGATCAATTCCGCCGTGATGCCGGTGCCCACCGCACCAAGCCCCAGAAACGCCACAACGAAGAGGCCGAGCGCCACTTTATAGCCGGTGCCGCGATAGCGGATCGAACGCACCTGTCCACGATCGAACCACGGCATGAAGAACAGCACGGCGATCGCGCCGAACATCGCCAGCACGCCCCACACGGCTGTGCCGAATAACGACGGCACCATGCGCACAATCGCGTAGAACGGCGTGAAGTACCAGACCGGCTTGATCTCGGCCGGGGTGATCAGGTTGTTGGCCATGATCGAGTTGTCGTGCTCGAGGAACCAGCCGCCGAAGGTCGGCGCAAAAAAGATGATGAAGGCCGCAATCATCAGCAGAAAGCCGATACCGACCAGATCATGCACCGTGTAATACGGATGGAACGGCACGCCGTCCGCCGGCTTGTTTGCATCCCAGCGATTGCCCTTCGGCCCGTGCTTGATGTCGACGCCGTCGGGGTTGTTCGAACCCACCTCGTGCAGCGCGAAAATATGCAGCACCACCAGCAGCAGCAGCACGATCGGCAGCGCGATCACGTGCAGCGCAAAGAAGCGGTTGAGCGTGGAGTCGGCAGGCAGGAAGTCGCCCATGATCCATTCGACCAGGGTGTTGCCGATATACGGAATGGTGCCAAACAGCGAGATGATGACCTTGGCGCCCCAGAACGACATGTTGCCCCACGGCAGCACGTAGCCCATGAAGGCCTCGGCCATCAGCACCAGAAAGATCAGCATGCCGAGCAACCAGACCATCTCGCGCGGCTTTTTGTAAGAGCCGTACATCAGGCCGCGAAACATGTGTAGAAACACCACCACGAAGAACAGCGATGCGCCGGTGGAATGCATGTAGCGGATCAGCCAGCCCCACTCCACGTCACGCATGATGTACTGCACCGAGTCGAACGCACCGGCGGCGCTCGGGTTGTAGTTCATCGTGAGGAAGATGCCGGTGAGGATCTGGTTGACCAGCACCACAATCGCCAGCACACCGAAGTAGTACCAGAGATTGAAATTCTTCGGCGCGTAATACTCGCTCATGTGCTTGCGGTAGAACGGTGCAAGCCCTGGCGCGCGCTCGCCCACCCAGTCGCCGATGTTATTGAATACGTTGGCCATTATGCGGCCCCCTTCGGGTCGACGCCGATCTGGATCGTCGTATCGTCGATAAAGTGATACGGCGGAATTTGCATGTTTTTCGGCGCTGGCACGCCCTGATAAACGCGGCCGGCCATGTCGTAACGCGAATGATGGCACGGGCAGTAGTAGCCGCCCTTCCAGTTCGGATCGAACGGCTCGGGCTTCATCTCGCCCACGTAGCCGGGCACGCAGCCCAGGTGAGTGCAGATCCCGACCATCACCAGCCACTCGGGCTTGATCGAGCGCGCCTCGTTCTGCGCGTACTTCGGCTGCTGCTGCGCCGAAGCACCGTCGGACTTGGGATCGACCAGGCGCGAGTCCTGAGTCGGCAGCGTGGCCAGCTGATCCTTGGTGCGATTGACGATGAACACCGGCAGGCTGCGCCAGCCGACGATGAGCTGCTGACCACTCTCGATCTTGGCCAGCGACTGGGTGACCGGCGCACCGGCGGCCTTGGCTCTCGCGCTGGGCTCCCATGACTTGATGAAGGGCACCGCCACCGAAACGACCCCGACACCCCCGACCACCGCAGTGGCTGCTGTCAGGAAACGGCGGCGGCCGTGGTCGACAACTTCATTCGCCATCAGGCTCTCCGGAGTGTTCAAAGGTGGGGTTTGGGACCCCTCAAAAATCGCGTTAGTGTAGCGTCAGGCCTTCACCCATACAATAAAACCGCACACCCGGCGACGTCGATCCGCCGTGAACATTCGCCACGACCCGCCGGGAATCTCTTTTCGACATGAAACATGCCGTCGGCACGCTCGCCTTTATCGCCCGCTTTGTCATTCTCGGGCTGGCGGTAGCGTTTGTGATCGGGCTCTTCTGGCCGGGCAGCGGCGAGCGCCTGCGCGCGCGCTTCGGCCTGCCTGTTGCGCACACAGCAGAACCGGCCAGCCCGACACCTTCCGCTAATGCGCCGGTTTCCTACGCTGATGCCGTGGCCGCGGCGGCCCCCTCGGTGGTGAACATCTACGCCAACAAGATCGTCACCGAGCAGGCGTTGAAGATGTACAAGGACCCGCTGATGCAGCAGCTGTTCGGCGGCATGCCCACCACTTACCAGCACCGCGAGCAGACGCTCGGTTCGGGCGTCATCGTCAGCGCGCGTGGTCAGGGCTACGTGCTGACCAACAATCACGTGATCGCCGAGGCCGCGGATATCCAGGTACTTCTTTACGACGGCCGCATCGCCAAGGCCACCCTGGTCGGCGCCGACGAGGAAACCGATCTGGCCGTGCTGAAGATCGAGGCCAGCAATCTGCCGGTGATTCAGATGGCCGACACGCAGCAGCTGCGCGCCGGCGATGTGGCGCTGGCCATCGGCAACCCGCTGGGCCTCAATCAGACCGTGACCATGGGCATCGTCAGCGCGGTTGGCCGCCAGCTCAACAGCTCCAGCGCCGAAGATTTCATCCAGACCGACGCGGCGATCAACCTGGGCAACTCGGGCGGCGCCCTGATCAACAGCCAGGGCCAGCTGATCGGCATCAATACCTTGTTGATCGGCAAGGCCGCCGGGGCCGAGGGCATCGGCTTCGCCATTCCGGTCGCCACGGCGCGCAAGGTGCTGGATCAGATCATTGCCAGTGGCCATGTTGTTCGCGGCTGGATGGGGGCCAATTACGCCTTTGTTCCGGTTGCGGCCGATAGCGGTCTGCCGTCGGCGGCGCGCGGCGTGCAGGTGACCGACGTCACTCCGGGTGGCCCGGCCGCGCTGGCCGGCATCCAGCCGCGTGACATCCTGCTGAAAATCGGCAAGGACGATATTCTCGATCCGGCCGGATTGCGGCGCAGTGAAGCGGACATCAAGCCGGGCAGCAAGGTCGAGATTTCCGGCCTGCGCAATGGCAACCCTTTTCATCTGGAGGTCACCCTGGTCCAGCGCCCGGCGATGAGCGCCGCACCCGTGGCACCAACCGAGCCGTAGTGACTGACTGCCCCGCAGTCATTTGCCTCAGCGCCTGGATTTGATCTTGCTCAACCACGCCCGCTGGACGAGGTCAGCGGCGGATGGATTGCCGCGCCGTAGCGCTTGCGCAAGGTGCCCACGCGTTCGACATAGACCTGCGTTTCGGCATACGGCGGCACGCCGCTGTAGCGCACCACGGCGCCGGGGCCGGCGTTGTAGGCCGCTGCGGCCAGCTGTTCATTGCCGTTGAAGTCACGCAGCAAAAGGCCCAGGTAGCGCGCGCCGCCGCGGATGTTCTGACGGGTATCAAAGGCATCCAGCACGCCCATGTCGCTGGCCGTGCCCGGCATCAGCTGCATCAGACCCTGCGCGCCCTTCAGCGACAGCGCGCGCGGATTGAACGCGCTTTCGGCATGAATGATCGCGCGCAGAAACGCCTCGTCCACCCCGTACTCGGCGCTTGCGGCGCGAATCACGTCGGTATAGGCCGTGAGGTTGAGCGCCGTGCTGCCCCAGTGAATGGGCGAGTGCAGATTGCAGGCCATGCAGGTTTCGATTTCGGTGTAGCTAAAAAGCATCGTGACCGTGTTGCCCTTCTGGCGCGCCGGCGGCACGTTGGTGTACTCCACCACGCCATCGGAGCGCACCACACGATAGGTCGAGCCGCGTCGAACGCGGTTTCCGTTTTTATCAACCTCGAGAAGCGGCGTCGCAGGCTCTTTCGATTCGTGGTACCCCGGCTGGATCGGCGCCACCGCAACAAGTGCGGCACTGGGCACCGCGGCCAATAAACGCCTGGCGCTGGTTTCCACCGATCCCTGCACACCAACGAGTGATGCGCGCTGCGCCGTCATTGCTCCATCGAGAACGTTACGGCCTTCGATTCCTGCAACCACTCGATCAAACGAAACCGGATCAGCTCCATCGGCATGCATGCTCCGGGCCGACGTCGTGACCGAGCCGATAACCAGATCAAGCGAAGTGGGGAGATGGCTGGTTTTTGCTCGCGTCGTTGCCGGCGCTGAAGCAAACGTGGCGATTTTCTTGCATCCCCGGTAACCCGCCGTGGTGCTACTGAAAACCGTCTCACCGCTCGCGCCGGTGCAGTGATACAGCGAACCGGCTCGCGCCGTCGGCCACCAGAGCAAAGTTAGAAAGGCCGTGCAGATCAGCCCAAAGCGCAGCACAATCGAACGCACTGGAGGCGCAAATCGGCCCACGCTTTCCCCATGAATTAAAACATCGAGCATGTGCCGAAGTGTGCCGCTAGACGCGGCCATCGCCAAGCCCAATGCGCGAACGTGGATCATCCTGGCGTTCTTCAGGCCGGTAGCAACGAAGCGACGCCATCACTAAAAGCGCCCATATGGCGAGTCGGAGCCCTTGTCCGCCCAGGCAGATCTTCGCAAGTGCTTGATCCGTCTTGCCGATCGGCTGGCTAGCCCCGCTCCACAGAGGTAAACTGCAACACTGCGCCAGGCGCCCCAGTCGACCACGCGCGCTTCGCCAAGCGCGCTTCACCCATTACGGTAAATCCTGTCATGAGCGGCAAGCCAGCTTCAATGAAGCTTTTCATCAAGACCCACGGTTGTCAGATGAACGAGTACGACTCGGCCAAGATGGCCGACGTGCTCGCGGCGTCGCATGGCGCGGAACTGACTCTGGACGAGTCCGAAGCGGACGTGATCCTGATCAACACCTGCTCGATCCGCGAGAAGGCGCAGGAAAAAGTCTTCAGCCAGCTCGGCCGCTGGAAGCAGCACAAGAAGGACGGCAAGCCGGTGCTGATCGGCGTGGGCGGCTGCGTGGCTTCGCAGGAGGGCGACGCCATCGTCAAGCGCGCGCCGTATGTCGATCTGGTCTTCGGTCCGCAGACCCTGCACCGCCTGCCCGAGCTGATCGAAAAGCAGCGCGCCACCGGCCGGCCGCAGGTGGACATCAGCTTTCCCGAGATCGAAAAATTCGACAACCTGCCCGAGCCGCGCGCCGACGGCCCGACCGCCTTCGTCTCGATCATGGAAGGCTGCTCGAAATACTGCAGCTACTGCGTCGTGCCCTATACCCGCGGCGAAGAAATCAGCCGTCCGTTCGACGACGTGCTGGTCGAGGTCGCCCAGCTCGCCGCCCAGGGCGTGCGCGAAGTGAACCTGCTCGGCCAGAACGTCAACGCCTACCGCGGCCCGACCCACGATGGCAGCGTGGCCGATTTGTCCGTGCTGATCCACGCCATCGCGCAAATCGACGGTATCGGCCGCATTCGCTTCACCACCTCGCATCCGCTGGAGTTTTCCGACTCGCTGATCGAGGCGTACGCCAACGTGCCGCAGCTGGCCAATTACCTGCATCTGCCGGTGCAGGCGGGTTCCGATCGCATTCTCAGCGCGATGAAGCGCGGCTATACCGCGCTGGAGTTCAAGCAGAAGATCCGCAAGCTGCGCGCGGTGCGGCCGGACATCTGCGTGTCGTCCGATTTCATCGTCGGCTTTCCCGGCGAAACCGCCGAGGATTTCGACAAGACCATGAAGCTGATCGACGACGTCGGCTTCGACCAGAGCTTCTCGTTTATCTTCTCCTCGCGCCCCGGCACGCCGGCGGCGAATCGCGCCGACGAGACGCCGGCGGCGGAGAAGCACGCGCGCCTGATGCGCCTGCAGGCCACGCTCAACGACAACGCCAAAAAAATCAGCGCGGCGATGATCGGCAGCGTGCAGCGCGTGCTGGTGGAAAAGCCCAGCACGCGCGATCCGAGCGAGCTGACCGGCCGCACCGAGAACATGCGCTTCGTCAACTTTGCCGGCCATCCGCGGCTAATTGGCCAGTTCGTCGATGTGCTGATCACCGACGCCATGGCCAACTCCCTGCGCGGACGCCTACTGCTGAATTCAGACAGCGCGCCGCGGATCGACGCCGCCATGGCCCTGTGATCGAGACCGTGATCATCCGGCAGATCGATGCCGATGAATTCGAGCGCATCTGGCCGATCATGCAGACGGTGATCGCCGGCGGTGACACGTACAACTATCCGGCCGATCTCGACATCGATACCGCTCGCGCCATGTGGACGGCGCCGCCGGTGCGCTGCTTCGTCGCCGAACAGGACGAGAAGGTACTGGGCTTCTACAAGCTGCGGCCCAATCAGCCCGGCCTGGGCGATCATGTGGCCAATGCCAGCTATATGGTCGCAGCCGATGCGCGTGGCCGTGGCATTGCATCAATGCTGTGCGAG
>CBAAAD010000025.1:2685-14319 GCA_964658785.1 uncultured Methylobacterium sp. | reverse complement strand
GTTGGGGTTCGCTGCGCTCACCGCCAACCTACGCTTGGTCATGCGAACTCGAGCGCACTTCACGCAGCGGTCATATCGACACGCACATGGGGTGAATACCGCGCTCAGCCTCCGGTCGCGGCACACTGACGTGCAATATCCTCGTAGCCGTTGAACGTGGCATCAGCGCCGCAGCCGGGACAGCGCGGATCGCGCGCCAGCTGCAGCTCGCTGAAGCGCATGTCCAGCGCATCGACGCAGAGCAGCCGTCCAACCAGGGCATCGCCGATACCGAGGATCAGCTTCAGCGCCTCGGTCGCCTGCAGCAACCCGATAATGCCAGGCAGCACGCCGAGTACGCCGGCCTCGCTGCAGTTGGGCGCATCGGCGCCGGACAACGGCTCGGGAAACAGGCAGCGGTAGCACGGGGAATCATCTCGACGCGGATCGAACACGCTCACCTGCCCGCTGAAACGCTCCACGGCGCCATAGACCATCGGCAACGTCAGCCGCAAGGAAGCAGCCGTCAGCAGATAGCGCGCGGCGAAATTGTCCGCGCCGTCGATCAGCACATCATGGCCGGCAAGCAGACGCTCCACGTTGTCCGCCTTGAGGCGTTCGTCATGCGCTACGATGCGCACGCGCGGATTGAGCGCCTGCAGCGCCATGCGCGCCGACTCGGTTTTTTTCATGCCGACACGGGCATCGGCATGCATGATCTGGCGGTGCAGATTCGAACGATCGACCACGTCGTCGTCGATCAGGGTCAGCTGACCGACACCGGCAGCGCACAGGTACAGCGCCGCTGGTGAACCCAGCCCACCGGCGCCGAGCAGCACCACTTTGGCGTTTTGCAGCTTCGCCTGCCCGGCCTCACCGACTTGCGCCAAGCGCAGCTGGCGGGCGTAGCGTTCGCTGGCGTCCGCATCGAGAGTGCTCTGAGAAATCGGCAAGCCTTCGGTTTTCCAGCGGCCAAAGCCGCCGGTCACCGAGCTCACCTGCCGATAGCCCAGGCGCCGCAGCGATTCGGCGGCCAGCAGGGAACGCTGCCCGCTGCCGCAGATCACGGTGATGGCCCGGTCACGATCGGGTTCGGCCTGTTCGATACGCAGCTCGAGAAACCCGCGCGACAGGCCTAGCGCATTAGCGGGCAAGCCCGAGGCTCGCTCCGCGTCCTCGCGCACGTCGATGAGCAGGCCGCCCTCGGCCTGCGCGGCCAGCGCCTCGCTGGGCGTGATCTCAGGAATGGTCTCGCGCAGCGCGTCGAGCCAGCCGTCGCGATTCAATTTGTCGTTCATGGCGCCAGTCTACGAGATGCCGATCGGCGCGTGATGAAGAGCGCTCAGCGCGTGCGCTTGATCAGGTCGCTGACCCGGCGGCGAGCCTTCTGCTGCTGCTCCTTGGTCAGCACTTTCTTGCGCCCTGCATAAGGGTTTTCGCCTTCACGGAAAGCGATGCGCACCGGCGTACCTTCCAGCTTGAAGCGCTTGCGGAAGAAGTTTTCCAGATAGCGCTGATACGCGGGCGCAATATGCTTGGTGCGGGTGCCGTGGATGACGATGGTCGGCGGATTGTTGCCGCCCGGATGCGCAAAGCGCAGCTTCGGCGCATGGCCGTTGACCAGCGGCGGCTGGTAGCTTTCGTAGGCTTTTTCCAGCGTCTTGGTCAGCTCGGACGAGCCCATCTCCTTGGTCGCCGAGAAATGCGCGCGTACCACGGCGCGCATCAGCTCGCGCAGGCCAGAACCGTGCAAGGCCGAGATATGCACCTGCTTGGCCCAGTCGACAAACACCAACCGACGATCGAGCGCACGGATGCACTCGTCGCGCTGGTACTTGTCCATGTCGTCCCACTTGTTCACCGCGATGACGATCGCCCTGCCCTCGTCCATCGCATAACCGATCAGGGTGAGATCCTGATCAGCGAGATTTTCCCGCGCGTCGATCATCACCACGACGACCTGCGCGGCCGCGATCGACTGCAGCGTCTTGATCACGCTGAATTTCTCCAGCGCCTCCTCGACCCGCGCCTTGCGGCGGATACCGGCAGTGTCGATCAGGGTATAACGCTTGCCGTCGCGCTCCAGCGGCACGCGGATCGGATCCCGCGTGGTGCCCGCCACGTCGGAAACGATCAGCCGCTCTTCGCCGAGCAGGCGGTTGATCAACGTGGATTTACCGGCGTTCGGGCGACCGACGATGGCTACGCGGATGCTGCCGCTCTCACCATCGCCTTCCACCGAACTTTCTTCGTCGACCGGCAGCAGCGGCAGGATCAGATCGATCAGATCTTCCGTGCCACGGTTGTGCGCTGCCGACAGCGGCACGGTGTAGTTGATGCCGAAACCGGCGAACTCGGCCAGCGCGTTCTGCTCGTCCAGGCCGTCGGTCTTGTTGACCGCCGCGATGATCTTTTTGCCGGTGCGTCGCAGCTCGTTGAGGATGACGTGATCCTGCGGCAGCAGACCGTCGCGTGCGTCGACCACGAACACCAGCACGTTGGCCTCTTCGATCGCCAGACGCACCTGCTTGGCGGTCAGCACATCCATCGCTTCGTCGACGCCGGACAAACCGCCGGTGTCCACCACCACAAAGGGCCGCTCGCCGGTGCGGCAAACGCCGTAGTGCCGATCGCGGGTGACGCCCGGCATATCGGCCACCAGGGCGTCACGACTGCGCGTCATTACATTGAAGAGGGTCGATTTACCGACATTGGGACGACCAACTAGAGCGACGACGGGCAGCATGGCGTGTACATGGTCTCCGCGATCAGTGCGCGGACAGACGATAAGCGCCGATATGGCCCTTTACATCTTCAACGTAGACAGTGTCACCAACCACCAGCGGCTGGGCGCGGATGGCCTTTTTCTTGGACAGACGCTCGCGCGCGGCGAGTGCGCCGTCGCCGATCTGCAGCCAGTGGATATAGCCTTCCATATCGCCGACGACGACATAATTGCCCTGCACGGCAGGACCGGTCAGCCAGCGGTACTTCAGCGCATCGTTCTTCCAGATGTCGGCGCCACCGGTCTTGTCAAAAGCCCAGACCTGCGAATCCTCGTTAACGCCGAAGAGCGAATTGCCACTGAGCGCAAGGGAGACGAACGTGGAGAACGGATGCGTCCAGGTCGGACGCCCGCTGGGGCCATCCACAGCCACCAGATTCCCGTGATAGGCGGCGCCGTAAAGCAGCGTCCCGTCCAGCAGGATCGAACCGTCCGCATCGTCGAGTCGATCAATTTCGGTACGGCCGTCGCCGCTGGACATCTTCTGTTCCCACAGCTTGGAACCATTGTCCAGACGCAGCGCTACTAGGCGACCGTCGTCACTGCCGTAGAAAATCACGCCGTTGGCCGCCAGCAGTGCGCCATTGCCGCGCACGCTCAACAGAGGCACGGTGTCCTGGTCGTAGACCCAGCGACGCTTGCCGCTGGCGGTCTCCAACGCATAAATGCGGCCGTCCTGCGTACGCACCACGACGAGATCGCCAACGATGACAGGTGATGCCAGAACTTCGGAAGAAAGTTCGGCCTCCCAGCGCGGGCTACCGTCTTTGGCGTTCACGCCGTAGACATGGCCGTCGAGCGTGCCGACGGCAAGCAGATCGCCGTCGACAGCCGGACCACCGGCGTACATCGCGTCTTTGCGGTTCTTGTCGCCCCAGCCAAACCAGCCGTGCTGGCGGGTGCTTTTTGTCCACAGGGTTTTGCCGGTGGCAGCATCGATCGCGGCCAGCTTGCCGTCGGTGCTGTCTGCGTAGAGCACACCGCCGACCACCGAGGGACGCAGCCGAGCACCGCTCTCACCGGCGCCGTCGCCGACGCGGGTTTCCCACACGCGAGTGACCTGCACGGTCGGCTTGAAATCCTTGGCCAGCGGCGTCGGCGGCTGGACGTTTTCCTTTTTGAAAGAATGGCAGCCAGCAAGGCCAACCAGCGAGGTCAGCGAAATCAGCAAGACGCGTTTCATCATTTCAGCTTTCATGCACCCTGCTTCCCGGCCACGGCCAAATCATCGAGTTTCATCTGCAGCACACCGCGCTGAGGCGCCTGCTCTTTCAGCGCCGACAGTGCGGCCAGATAAGCCTTGCGCGCGTCGTCGGCGCGCCCAAGCTTGACCAGCGCATCGCCGCGGAGTTCCTGGGCCAGCCCCTGAAACGTGTGCACGGGGATCGCATCAAGCGTCGCCAGCGCCGCGTTACCGTTATCGCGCGCAAGCTCGATCTGTGCCTTGCGCAACTGCGTGAGCGACTTTAACGCCGGATCGGCGGCATGCGCGACCGCCCAGTCCAGCGACGCCTCGGCCTTGTCCAACTGCTTGGCCTGCACCTGCTGTTTGGCTCGGTCGCTGACCGCAAAAACAGCGTACGGCGATTTTTCATAATCCTTCATCAGCTGGTCGACGATGACGCCGGCAGCCTCGGGCTTGTTGGCAGCCACTGCTACCTGCGCAAGCTTGTACAGCTGAGCGGCGTTGGCTTCGTTACGCGCCTGATGATTCCGCCAGGCCTGCCAACCGAAAATGCCCGCCAGACCGATGGCGATGCCGACAACGATCGAAAGGCCGTTCTCGCGCAGCCACTTTTGAACGAGTTCGCTTTGTTCGTATTTGTCGTATTCGTCAAATGCCATGAAACATCCTTCAAAGTCACTCGATCACGAGCCCATGCGGGCTGCGCGAGAGATGGAAGTAAAAGCCGCTCGCGCCCGCCGTGAGGCGAACATGCAATGCGCAAGCATAACCGAAATGGGCCGCTCGAAGCGGCCCAGGCGTGGTTTAGAGGCTGGCCGCGGAGGCCTTGCCGTCCTGCATCTGCACGCGAAAATGTGCCACGTTGGCGTGCCGGAAATCGTCCAGCCCGACAGGCTGGCCGTCGATGCTTATCTGCGCACCGCTGGAATTGCCGATGCGTACATCCAGCGGCTGATCGCTGTGATAAGTCTTGCTGCTTCCGGCCGGAAGCAGGCCATATTCAAGTCGCTTGCCGTCCTTGCCAATCACTTCCACCCAGCTTGCTGCATCGACGGTCAGGCTGAGGCTGTGGCCACCGGTACCGGTATCTATCGCCGGAGCAGGCGCCGTTTTTGCCGGCTGAAGATTGCCACTGTCCATGCTCGGAAAGGGCGCCATCGAAGCCATCAGCGGCTGATCCTGCGGGGCGGTCGCCGATACGGTCGGGGGAGGAGCGGGAATCTGAGCGACCGCCGACCCTTCGGTCGACCCATTCGTGACCACAACGCTACTGCTGGCGACCGCCGGTGCATCCTGCTGGGCTACTGGCGCCGCATCGAGGGGAGCCAGATGGGTCAGGCTGCGGTCCATCGTGCCGCGCACACCTAGCCAGATCATGGGTACGACGATGACGGCGGTCAGCACGACGTAGGTGGCGGCGGTGGCATAGCGGTCGAGCAGAAAACGCGAATGCGAGATACCGCCCGTTGCGACCAGCGGCGGCTCGACCTGCTTGATGCGATCAAGCTCCATCTGGATCGAGGCATCGTTGATGCCCAGATACTGCCCGTACTTGCTGATATAGCTGCCCAGGTAGATCTTCGAATCGATCCCCTCGTACATATCCTGCTCAAGGTCACGCAGAACGCGTACGGGGAGCCGTAGCGTACCGGCGCACAATTCCACCGTGAGCGAACGTGCCTCGCGCGCAGCCCTGAGCTGGCTGCCGAAGCTGACGGATGGCGTCTTCGCAGAACTCGCGTCCATATCAAGCAGATTAACCCCGAAAAGGTCGGGCGCGCTCTTGCCAGGTTTGGTCGGATCAGGCTGCATGGAAGTCATTGGCTGACAGTTGTATTGAGGGCGCGCGCCTGTTCCGAATCCGGGAACTGGGCTTGCAGCCGAGAGCTATAACTAAGGGCACCATCCCGGTCGCCCAAATGAGATTCGATATCATAACCAAGCTTCAATGCCGCCGCTGTTGGCGCCCCTAATGCATCAAAGCGCTGGATGAAAGCCCGCGCCCGGAACGCATCGTTATTCAGATAGAGCGCTTTGGCAAGCTGAAACAATGCCTCCGGGCTATTTGGGTTGCGCGCCAGAGCTCCGCGGAAGCTTGCCTCGGCGGGAACCACCTCGTGGTTTCGCAGCTGACAAATGCCCTGATTGGTCAGCGCGATATCGGGCGTCTGGTAAAACGGATCGGCCACGGCTTTCTGAAAATAGCCGTCGGCTTCGGCGTAACGGCCCGTCGAGCACAGGAACAGACCCAGATTGTTGTTCGGGTCGCCCTTGGTCGGCTCCAGCGCAACCGCCTTGCGGTAGTGGACTTCTGCGTCAGGTAACCGATTGATCCGCTCATAAATAACGGCTATTACCGTATGCGCCGGCGCGTAGTTGGGGTCGAACTGCAGCGCAGTCGTCAGTTTGGCCAGAGCCGACTGCAGGTCACCGCTGGCCAGATAGCGCTGGCCGAGTTCAGTATGGATGCGCGCGGCTTCTTTTGCCTGGTCCGCCTTGCTGGTCTGCGGGATGTTCTTGCCGATCGGATTGCTGTCCGTATGCGTGGTGACGCATCCGGCCAACGGTAGTAACAGGCTCAGCACCAATGCCCGGTCAATGCGCATGCAACGCGTCCCCGTCCTGCTTCTTGCGGATGTCGGCACTGCGACGGGTACGGTCGGTGACCTGCCCGGCCAGCTGGCCGCAGGCGGCGTCGATATCGTCACCGCGGGTGCGGCGCAACATGGTCAACACGCCCGCATTGAGCAACAGCGTCTGGAAATCCCGAATGTCGGTGGCGCCGGAGCGCTCGAAACGGGTGCCCGGAAACGGATTGAACGGAATCAGGTTGACCTTGCAGGTCGGCAGCTTGCGCATCAGCTTGATCAGCTGCCGGGCATGCTCGGGCTGATCGTTCACGCCCTTCATCAAGGTGTATTCGAAGGTGATCGAGGTACGCGGCTTGCGCGCGACCCAGCGCTGGCAGGCGGCGATGAGATCGGCGATGGGATAGCGCTTGTTGAGCGGCACCAGCTCGGTGCGCAGCTCGTCGTTGGCGGCATGCAGCGACACGGCCAGCGAGACGTCGATGGCGTCAGACAACTGGTCGATCTGCGGCACCATGCCTGCGGTCGACAGCGTCACGCGCTTGGCAGCGAGGCCAAACCCAAGATCGTCGCGCATGAGGCTCATGGCTTTGACCACGGCATCGAAATTGGCCAGCGGCTCGCCCATGCCCATCATCACCACGTTGGTGATGCGGCGATTCTGGTGGGTGATATTGCCGAGGTATTTCGCCGCCACCCACACCTGCCCGATGATTTCGGCAGTTGACAGGTTGCGGTTGAAACCCTGCGCGCCGGTCGAGCAGAACTGGCAGTTGAGCGCGCAGCCGATCTGCGAGGAAACGCACAGCGTCCCCCGCGTTGGCTCGGGGATATAGACCGTCTCCACAGCATTGCCCTTGTCCATGCCCAGCAGCCACTTGTGCGTACCGTCAGTGGCGGCCTTGTCGAGCATCGTCTTGGGTGGACCGATGTAGCAGGACGCGTCGAGCTTGGCACGCAGCGCCTTGCCCACATCGGTCATGTTCTCGAAGTTGTCTTCCAGGTCGTGATAGATCCACTTCATCACCTGCTCGGCACGGTAAGGCTTCTCGCCGATCTGCGTGAAAAAATCACGCAGACCCTGCCGATCGAAATCGAGCAGATTGACCTTCGTGGTCGTCGCGTCAGATGAAGTGGTCGCTACCTGGTTCATGTCTTTTCGAGAACGCGGCCAGAATCGACCGCTTTTTTTCCTTGGTTTCTAAGGACGAAACAGCAGCGTGTCAGCGCGAGATCACGTCCGTCGCGGCGAAGAAATAAGCGATCTCCACCTTGGCAGTATCGACGGCATCCGAACCATGCACGGCATTGGCATCGATGGAGTCAGCGAAATCGGCGCGGATCGTGCCTGCAGCGGCTTCCTTCGGATTGGTGGCGCCCATCAGATCACGATGCTTGAGCACGGCATTCTCGCCTTCCAGCGCCTGGATCATCACCGGACCGGAGATCATGAAATCGACCAGCGCCTTGAAGAACGGACGCTCGCTGTGCACGGCATAAAAGCCCTCGGCTTCCTGACGCGACAGCTGCTTCATCTTGGCAGCAACGATCTTGAGGCCGGCCTTTTCGAAACGGGAATAGATTTCACCGATGACGTTCTTGGCGACGGCGTCGGGCTTGATGATGGAAAGAGTGCGCTCGAGCGCCATGTGAATCTGCTCCGGAAAGGATTTCAAAAGGCTGTCATGACCAACAATGGCCGACAAAGAGACTAAACCTGACTGGTATTACGGGTTTAGTACAGGAAAGTTTGACAGATTCTACCGCATTCGCAAATCACCCGTACTTAACAAAAGTCGTCATGACGACGGATGTTTGACGGCCGCAAAGCCCTCCGCGTATCCTCAAACGATCGTTTGAACTGAAGCGCATCGACGGGATGACCCAGCAATTGAACAACTCCGGCTCTACCAAGGAACGCATCCTGGGCGCAGCCGAATCCCTGTTTGCCCAGCGTGGATTCGACGGTGCCTCGCTGAGGCAGCTGACATCCGCTGCCGGCGTCAATCTAGCGGCGGTCAATTACCACTTCGGGTCAAAGGAAAAGCTGGTCGAGCAAATCTTTCGGCGGCGGCTCGATGCATTGAACGACAGTCGCCTCAAGGCCCTGTCGCTGGTCGAGGGGGCGCAGGCCACGACGCTGGAAGACGTGCTGTCCGCTTTCATCCGGCCGGCGCTTGATCTGTCACACGACGAGTCGGGGTCGCTGTTCATGCGCGTGCTGGCCCGCGCCTTCGCCGAGCACGACGACACGCTGCGGCAATTCCTGTCCGAGAACTACGGCCATGTGATGCGCCAGTTCACCGCCGAATTTGCCCGCCTGCTACCGCAGCTGACGAAGCAGGAGCTGTATTGGCGCATCGATCTGGTCAGCGGCGCGCTGACTCACGCCATGTCGGGCTTCGGCATGATCCAGCGCAAAAGCGGGGTCAGCGAGATCGAACACCGCGAAGAGACCGCGCAGCACCTCATCCGTTTCGCCGTGGCCGGGCTCAGTCACCCCTAGACACTCAGCCGAGTTCGCCCTCACACCGACATCGTTTCGTACCACGGCCGGCAACGGCCGCACTTTCCCACCCCAAGCTTTGTGTTCGTTCTACTGGAGAAGCCAATGACCGCTGCATCCGAGTCACATCCACCCCTGCGCATCCGGAAGGCCGCCGTGCTGGGCGCCGGCGTCATGGGCGCGCAGATCGCCGCGCACCTCACCAACGCCGGCGTCGAAACCGTGCTGTTCGACCTGCCCGCCAAGGAAGGCCCGAAGAGCGGCATCGCGCTGAAGGCGATCGCCAACCTAGCCAAGCTGTCGCCGGCTCCGCTGGCCGACAAGAACTTTGCGGCCGCCATCATTCCGGCCAACTACGACGAGCATCTGGATCATTTGAAGGATGTCGACCTGGTGATCGAGGCGATTGCCGAGCGGATGGACTGGAAGCTCGATCTGTACAAGAAGATTGCGCCGCACGTTTCCGCCACGGCGGTGCTCGCCAGCAACACCTCGGGCCTGTCGATCAACGGCCTGGCCGAAGCGCTGCCGGAAGAGCTGCGCCATCGCTTTACCGGCGTGCACTTCTTCAACCCGCCGCGCTACATGCATCTGGTCGAGGTGATTCCGACCCGCCTGACCGACTCGGCCGTGGTCGATGGTCTCGAAGCGTTCCTGACCACCACCCTGGGCAAGGGCGTGGTCATCGCCAAGGACACGCCGAACTTCATCGGCAACCGCATCGGTGTGTTCTCCATGCTGGCCGCGATGCACCACACCGAGCAGTTCAAGCTGGGTTTCGACACGGTTGACGCGCTCACCGGTCCCGCGCTCGGTCGTCCGAAGAGCGCGACGTATCGCACCGCCGATGTCGTCGGCCTGGACACCATGGCCCATGTCATCAAGACCATGGCCGACACCCTGCCCGACGATCCGTGGCTGAAATACTTCAAGGCGCCCGCCGTGCTGCAGGGCCTGATCGACAAGGGCGCGCTGGGCTCGAAGACCGGCGCTGGTTTCTACAAGAAGGCCGGCAAGGACATCGTGGTGATCGATGTTGCCAAGCAGGATTACGTGCCGTCCGAGCAGAAGCCGTCGGACGAAGTCGCGGCGATTCTCGCGATCAAGGATCCGTCGGAGAAGTTCGGCAAACTGCGCGCATCCAGCGATCCGCAGGCGCAGTTCCTCTGGGCCAGTTTCCGCGACTTGTGTCATTACTCCGCCTACCACCTAGCCGATATCGCCGACACCGCCCGCGACGTCGACTTCGCGATCCGCTGGGGCTACGGCTGGAAGCTCGGTCCGTTCGAAACCTGGCAGGCCGCCGGCTGGCAGCAAGTGGCCGAGTGGATCAACGAGGACATCCAGGCCGGCAAGGCGATGAGCGACGCGCCGCTGCCGGCGTGGGTCACGGATGGCCGTAAAGGTGTCCATTCGAAAGAAGGCTCGTGGTCGGCTGGCGACAGCACCTACAAGCCGCGCTCGCAGCATCCGGTCTACGCGCGTCAGCTGTTCCCCGATCCGATCCTCGGCGAAAAGTTCGACCAGGGCGTCACCGTGTGGGAGAACGACGGCGTGCGTCTGTGGACGCTGGGCGACGATCAGGTCGGCATCCTCTCGTTCAAGACCAAGATGAACACCGTCAACGACCATGTGCTCGACGGCGTGCAGCACGCGATCAAGCTGGCCGAGGAAAAGCTCAAGGCCGTGGTTATCTGGCAGGCCAGTGAGCCCTTCTCGGCCGGCGCCGATCTCAAAGGCGCGCTCGGCCTTTTGAAGGAAGGCAAGTTCGACGAGTTCGACGCCATGGTCGCCAACTTCCAGCGCACCAGCATGACCATCAAGGAGTCGCTGGTGCCGGTTGTCTCGGCCGTACGTGGCATGGCCTTCGGCGGCGGCTGCGAATTCCAGATGCACTCGGCCCGCACTGTGGCCGCGCTGGAAAGCTATATCGGTCTGGTCGAGGCCGGCGTCGGCCTGCTTCCGGCCGGCGGCGGTCTGCATGAGCTGGCCGTGCGCGCGGCCAAGGCCAATCCGGACGACCCGTTCGAATCGCTGAAAAAGGTTTTTGAAACCATCGCCATGGCCAAGGTCTCGGCCAGCGCGTTCGAGGCCAAGCAGCTCGGCCTGCTGCGCGACAGCGACATCATCATCTTCAACGCCTACGAATTGCTTTACGTGGCCAAGAAAGTGGCGCTGTCGCTGGCCGAAAGCGGCTACCGTCCGCCGATGCCGGCGCGCGCCATTCCTGTAGCCGGCGATACGGGCACCGCGACCTTCCAGGCCTCGCTGGCCAATCTCAAGGAAGGCTACTTCGCCTCGCCGCACGACATCGATATCGCCACGCGCATTGCCGACACCCTGTGCGGCGGCAAGATCGAGCGCGGCTCGCTGGTCGACGAAGAGTGGCTGCTGACGCTGGAGCGCAAGCACTTCGTCGAACTGGCCAAGACCGAAAAGACCCAGGCGCGCATCGCCCACACCATGACCACCGGCAAACCGCTCAGAAACTAGGGAACAGAGAACGGAAAGTGGGGAACGTGCGGATCATCGCGAACGTTCGTTTCCCCGCTCCGCTCCCAGGCCCCTAAAAACCCCATAAAAAGGAAAC
>CBAAAD010000025.1:0-2585 GCA_964658785.1 uncultured Methylobacterium sp. | reverse complement strand
CCATCATCGGCTGCGCCATGCCCGAAGCCGAGCAAGGCATGAACGTGGCGCGCATCGGCGTGCTGCTGGCCGGCCTGCCCAATACCGTGCCCGGCGTGACGGTCAACCGCTTCTGCGCCTCCGGCCTGCAGGCCGTGGCCCAGGCGGCTGATCGCATCCGCCTCGGCGATGCCGACCTGATGATCGGCGGCGGCACCGAAAGCATGACCATGATTCCGATGATGGGCCACAAGATCGCGATGAACCCCGCCATCTTCGCCAAGAGCGAGGATTACGCCATCGCCTTCGGAATGGGCATCACCGCTGAGAAGGTCGCCGAAAAGTGGAAAGTGACGCGCGAGCAGCAGGACGCGTTCGGCGTGGAAAGCCACCGCCGCGCGCTTGCCGCCCAGGCCGCCGGTGAATTCAAGGACGAGATCACGCCGTTTCAGCTGGACGACCACTACCCCGATCTGATCACCCGCGACATCACCACGGATAGCCGCCTGATCGACGCCGATGAAGGCCCGCGCGCCGGCACCACGATGGAAGTGCTGGGCAAGCTGCGCACGGTGTTCCGCAACGCGCAGTACGGCGGCACGGTGACCGCCGGCACGTCCTCGCAGATGTCCGATGGCGCAGGCGCGGTGATGCTGGCCAGCGAACAGGCGGTGAAGGATTACAACCTGAAACCGCTGGCGCGCTTCGTCGGCTTTTCGGTCGCCGGCGTGCCGCCGGAAATCATGGGTATCGGCCCGAAGGAAGCCATTCCCAAGGTGCTCAAGCAGACCGGCCTCACTCTCGATCAGATGGACTGGATCGAACTCAACGAAGCCTTCGCCGCGCAGGCGCTGGCCGTCATCGGCGACCTCGGCCTCGACCCGAGCAAGGTCAATCCGCTGGGCGGCGCCATCGCCCTGGGACACCCGCTCGGCGCCACCGGCGCCATCCGCATTGCCACGCTGGTGCACGGCATGCGCCGGCGCAAGCAGAAGTACGGCATGGTCACCATGTGCATCGGCACCGGCATGGGCGCGGCGGGTATTTTCGAAGCGCTCTGATCGGTTATCGCAGGCCGCAAACCAAAAAGGCGCCGTATAACTACGGCGCCTTTTTTACTGCCCACTGTCAGGGCTTGTACGAGCCTCCGTGCGCTCAGCTCTTGCGCTGCGCCGCATACGCCTGCAGGTGGCACCAGGCCACGCTGAGCAGCGGCGCCTCGATGCCAGCCGCGCGTGCGCGCGCCAGCATGTCGCCCACGATATGCTCGCCTTCGATTGGCTGGCCGGACTCCAGATCGCGCAGCATCGAGGCGGTGATGGGGGAGCCCTCCTGCGTCAGATTCCTGATCGCCAGCTCCTGCGCAGCGGGCGGTATCGGCGAGCCGCTGGCGGCCGCCACTGCAATGCATTCGCCGTAAAGCCGATGCATGAAATCGCGGCCATCGTCGGTGGCGACGATCACCCCGACGCTCGCGCGCATCAGGCAGGTGGCGGCGGCCAGCGCGGTGAGAAAGCTGTACTTGATCCAGATGTCCTGCGTGATCGTCGGCGAATGCTTGTGCTCCACGTTCGCCTGCGCAAACGCAGCAGCAATGGCGACACAGCGTTCGCTCTGCGGCTCGCCGCTGCGCTCGCCGAAGGTCACCGAGGCGGGCTTGCCCAGGTGCAAAACTTCGCCGCTGGCCGGCTTGGTCACGCTGATAAAGCACAGCCCACCAAGCACGCGCGCCGCGCCGAAGCGTTGATCGAGCGTCTCGTAGTGACGCAATCCGTTGAGGATCGGCAGCAAGGTAGTGTGCTCGCCCATCGCCGGCGCAATCGCGTCGAGCGAACTCTCCAGGTCGTAGGCCTTGCAGCTGAGCAGAATCACATCGAACGGCGCCGCCGCCGGCAGCTGTTCAGCCGTCAGATGGCGCACGGTCAGCTGCGCATCGCCCAGCGGACTGCGGATGACCAGGCCGTTGGCGTCAAGCTGCGCGGCGCGCGCGGGCCGAACAAGAAAGGTCACATGCACACCCGCCTGCGCCAGCCGGCCGCCAAAATAGCCGCCGGTACCGCCGGCCCCAAGAATCAGAATGCGCATAACCTATTGCCCTCGACTCAAGCTACAACGCGCAGGCGCACGCCGTCGACATCGACACCGACAAAACGCAGTGTCGACATATCAGGAATCCACTCCACCCCTTCCGGGATCTCACCAGGGTGACCGGTCGCCAGCGCAATCACGCGCGCACCGGCGGCCTGACCGGCGCGTATGCCGGCGACGGCGTCTTCGAACACGAGGGTCTTTTCCGGCGGACTTCCCAGCCGGCGCGCGCCTTCCAGATAGCCCGCCGGATGCGGCTTGCCCTCTTTCACGTCGTCGCCGCCGACCATCTTCGGCGGCGGCACAATGCCGGTAACCGCCAGCCGCGCGCGCGCCAGTTCCTGATCGGCCGAGGTCACGATGGTCCAGCGATCCTCGGGCAGGCTGGCCAGCAGTTCGAGCGCGCCCTTGATCGGCACGATGCCGTCGGTGCTGCGCAGCTCGATGTCGTACATCGTGCGGATTTCCAGCTCCACGTCGTAACCGGCCGGCGTGAAATGGCGCACCGAATCGGCCAG
>CBAAAD010000024.1:7932-14344 GCA_964658785.1 uncultured Methylobacterium sp. | reverse complement strand
CAGACAAAATTGTCGAACGGTGGTTCGCCTCCTGTGCTCCCGGCCAACAAAAAACCCCGCCATGGGCGGGGTTTTGTGTTGGCTGGGAGACTAGGATTCGAACCTAGATAGACAGCGTCAGAGGCTGTCGTCCTACCGTTAGACGATCTCCCAAAAACTTCTGGATCGATGCGCTCTGACTTTGGTGCATCGAACCGACAAACGCAATTCGGTAGGGAATTAGCGCTTGGAGAACTGGGTGGCGCGACGTGCTTTGTGCAGACCGACCTTTTTACGCTCGACTTCGCGAGCGTCGCGGGTCACAAAACCGGCCTTGCGCAGCGGCGACTTCAGGGTTTCGTCGTACTCGATCAGAGCGCGAGCGATACCCAGGCGGATGGCGCCGGCCTGGCCGGTGATGCCGCCGCCGGCGACCGTCACCAGGATGTCGAACTTGCTGGTGTTATCGGTCAGCTCGAGCGGCTGGCGCACGATCATGCAGGAGGTCTCGCGACCGAAGAACTGCTCGAGCGACTTGCCGTTGACCACGATCTGGCCATTGCCCTTGCGAAGGAACACGCGGGCGGCGGAGGTTTTGCGGCGGCCGGTGCCGTAATTCTGCTGGATCGACATGATGATTCCTTAGAGTTCCAGCGCCTGCGGCTGCTGTGCGGTATGCGGATGCTCGGCACCGCCGTAGACCTTGAGCTTGCGATACATCTCGCGGCCCAGCGAATTCTTCGGCAGCATGCCCTTGACGGCGGTCTCGATCACGCGCTCCGGGTAGGTAGCGAGCAGATCCTTGAGGCTGGTGGTCTTCAGATTGCCGATGTAACCGGTGTAGCGGTGATACTTCTTGTCGTCCAGCTTGCGGCCGGTGACGTGCACCTTCTGCGCATTGATCACGACGATATAATCGCCGGTATCGCAATGCGGGGTGTACTCCGGCTTGTGCTTGCCGCGCAGGCGATGTGCAATTTCGGTCGACAGGCGACCGAGCGTCTTGTCCGTGGCATCGACCACGAACCAGTCGCGCTTGACGTTGTCTGCATTGGCGCTAAACGTTTTCATTTCAGAATACCTGTTCTGCCGCCGTGAGGCGGTACATATCATCGGTCGATCAGAGGCGCGAGATGATAGCGGAGCCGTCATCTACGGTGCAAGCCCGACGTGCGTCCGGCTGTGAGCTGGTAATCATAGCATGATGGGCGGGCCGCTTGAAAAGTCCCCATGTGCACAAGATCAGGTCCTCGGCGTGGAAATGCGGCCCAGCCTTCGCCGTGGCGCCACGGATGCCCGACATGGGCAAGTTACCCGCGCCAGTTTCACACGCCGCTCGGCACGCTTGGGAGCCAAAAAAAACCGGGCATTGGTGGCTCTGCGGCAAGCTGCCAGGCTGTTGCTGCCGCGGTTACTGTTGTCCAATGGCATTCGTATTTTGTCTTTTTGCCACCGGCTGCACGTGCGCCCGCGCGGAACTTGATCCGGCGACCCAACACTCACGGAGTAAGCATTTATGAAAGCAGGAGCCGCCATGAACGTCCGTACCCTGACGCCGCTCGACCGGCTGCTTGCCCAGTGCGAGCGCGCGCTGGAAGCGGTGGCCGGATCGCCCGCCGCGCAGCGTCCTTCTCCCGGTCATGCCGTGGTGGAGGCGGATATGGACGACACCGAGCGCCGCCACGCCGCCGGCCTGATGCGCATCAACCACACCGGCGAAGTCTGCGCGCAGGCGCTGTATCTGGGTCAGGCCGCGCTGGCCCGCCATGCCGATACGCGCGAGCACCTGCTGCACGCGGCCGACGAGGAAACCGATCACCTGGCCTGGTGCGCCGCGCGCCTGAAGGAGCTGGACAGCCGCCCCAGCCTGCTCAATCCGCTATGGTACGCCGGCAGCTACGCGATCGGCGCCGCCGCGGCGCTGGCCGGCGATTCGCTGAGCCTGGGCTTTGTGGTGGAAACCGAGCGCCAGGTCGAGGCGCATCTGCAGGACCACCTGCAAAAGCTGCCCGCGGCCGACGAACGCTCGCGCGCCGTGCTCACCCAGATGCAGGCGGATGAAGTGCGCCACGCGCAGGAGGCCGAGCAGCGCGGCGGTGTCGACCTGCCCTTTCCGCTGCCGAAGCTGATGTATTTGAGCTCGATGGTGATGAAGGCGGTGGCGTATCGACTTTGAAGGTTGGCGTTTTGGGCTGGCGAAGCAATTACTGACTTCGCCAGATCTGTCGCCGAACCGCCAGTTTGCCCTTCGACTCCGGCCCTTTGGGCCTGCGCTCAGGGTGAACGGCTAAAAATAGCTGCCAGCCAGTACGATCTCGGCTACGAATGGTAACCGTTGACACCTGCGCGCACCGCATAGAAAGAAAAAACCCGCCTTTCGGCGGTTTTTTTGTTACATCAGGTTGCGGCCGTGGAACAGCTCCTCGATCTCGCGCCGCAGCAGCGACTCGATGCGCTGGCGCTCCTTGAACGACAGGTCGTCGGCGTGCGAGTCGAACAGGTAGGTGTCCAGTTCGAAGTCCTTGATGTGCATCTTCGTGTGGAACATGTTTTCCTGATACACGTTGACGTCGAACATCTCGTACTTCTGGCGGATGTGCTTGGCCAGATAGTCCTGCACGGAGTTGATCTTGTGGTCGATGAAGTGCTTTTTGCCCTTCACGTCGCGGGTGAAGCCGCGCACGCGGTAGTCGCAGACCACGATGTCCGACTCGAAGCTGTCGATCAGGTAGTTCAGCGCCTTCAGCGGGGAAATCACGCCGCAGGTGGCCACGTCGATATCGGCGCGGAAGGTAGCGATGCCGTTGTGCGGGTGCGTTTCCGGATAGGTATGGACGGTGATGTGGCTCTTGTCCATGTGCGCGACCACGGCACCAGTGATGGTGTCGCGGCCGAGCTTCTCCAGCACCGGCTCCTCGGAAATAAGCATCGTCACCGACGCGCCCTGCGGGTCGTAGTCCTGGCGAGCGATGTTGAGGATGTTGGCGCCGATGATTTCGGCCACATCGGTGAGGATTTGGGTCAGACGATCGGCGTCGTACTGGTCGTCGATGTACTCGATGTAGTTGCTGCGCTGCTCTTCGGACACCGCATAGCAGATGTCGTAGATGTTGAAGCTCAACGCCTTGGTCAGGTTGTTGAAGCCCTGCAGGCGAAGACGGGGAAGTGGTTTAACCAAGACGACTCTCCATGGCGATAGATGGCCAGCAATAGAGGCGGGTTAGCGACAAGGGTCCCCGCTGATGGTGTGGCGCGCAGGCTGCAACCTTCCGCGATCCTTGTGACCGGCGTGCGACAACGCAACGTTGCCCTCACCGAAAGACCGCGGAGTATGCGGTAAAAAGCGAAAAAACTGAACCTGCGGCTGGGTGCTCAGGTTTGCCATAATGCAGCCCGGCAGGGGACGGCAACGACGACTGATTCGACGGTAAGCATTGGCAGCTGTCGGCATGAAACCTTCAGCGGGAGTGATAGTGGCGCAACTCAAATACCAGCTGCAACAAGCCTTTGAACGTTCTCAGGCACCGATCAATTTTGCACCCGATCCGGCGTCAATGGAGCGATTTCTCGGGTTTTGCCATCGCCGCCGCTACCCCGGCAAAACGGCGATCGTCCGTCCGGGCGACCCGGCCAATACGCTGCACTACGTTATCGACGGCTCGCTCGCCGTATGCACCGAGGACGAGCAGGGCCGCGAACTTATTCTGGCGTATGTCAGCCGCGGCCAGTTTATTGGCGAGATGGGCCTGTTCGTGGACCAGGCCCAACGCGAGTCGCTGGTGCGCACGCGCACGCCATGCGAAATGGCCGAGATCAGCTACGAGCGCCTGTTTCAGCTGCTGGAAACCTCGCTGCGCGAAGAATGCCCGAAGATCCTCTTTGCCATTGGCGCACAGCTCACCACCCGCCTGCTGCGCACTTCGCGCCAGGTCAGCCGCATGGCATTCATGGATGTGACCAACCGGATTTCGCGCACGCTGCTGGACCTGTGTCAGGAGCCGGACTCCATGACCCACCCGGACGGCACGCAGATCCGCATCTCGCGTCAGGAAGTCAGCCGCATCGTCGGCTGCTCGCGCGAGATGGTCGGGCGGGTGCTGAAGCAGCTGGAGGAGCAGCGCATGATCGATGTGTCCGGCAAGACCATCGTGGTGCGCGGCACGCGCTGAAGCGGGCAGTGAATCGTTCTCGCCAGGCGCCCATGTCGGCGCCTGGATCACATGCGCAAGTGCGCCGAACCGCGCGCGCTCAGAACCACTCGACGCGTTTCACGCTGCGGCCCAGCGCCTTCTCGATTTTCTTGCACAGTTTCGGCGTGCCGTTGACCAGCACCGCCTCGGCCGCCGGTTTCAGCATCGGAATGTCGTGCGATGAATCGCTATAGGCCACGCGCCAGGCCTGCAGGCCGTGCGCCGCCAGCGCCTGCAGCTTGCGCTTGCCCACGTTGTGCGATTTCACCCGCATGCCCAGCCAGCTGGGCTGCAGCTGCGAGGCGAGCACTTCGATGTCGGTGAGGCCCAGCTCCTGCAGCATGCTGCTGACCAGCGTGTGCTCGCAGCCGGTGACCACAACCACCCGGTCGCCCGCGGCCTGATGCCGGCGCAGCGCCAGCAGGCCATCGCGACAGAACAGCCTGGGCCGACGCACCAGATGGGCGGCGAATGCTTTGGCCGCCGCGGTGTAGCGCGGCTCGCTGACGCCGAGCAGACCGATGTGCACCAGCGTGCGTACCGGCCAGCGCCACGACACCATCAGCCCAACCAGCAGCCAAGGCAACGTAGGCAGCACCAGCAGCTTGCGCAGCAGCGAGCGCTTGTAGCGATCGCGCATGAAAAGGCCGAACGAATCGGCGTGAACCAGCACGCCGTCAAAGTCGAACAGCACCACGCACGACACCTTGGCGTCGATGACGGCAGGTTCGCTGGACGCCGCCGTGGTCTCGACAGGCACGACTACGGCGTCGATATCCATGGGCTTGGCAGCAACCTCATCCTGAATCGCGTCGTGCGGCAATCGCTCGCTCACGGCGTACCGAACAGTCGCCGCAGTTCGCTGCCCGGATTTTCGGCGCGCATGAACGCCTCGCCGACCAGAAATGCCTGGATGCCGCCCTCGCGCAGGCGGGCCACGTCTTCCGGCGTATGGATGCCGGACTCGGCGACCAGCACGCGGTCGTATTCGATCAGGTCCTGCAGGGCCAGCGAGGTTTCCAGCGAGGTCTCGAAGCTGCGCAGGTTGCGATTGTTGACGCCGATCAGCGGCACCGGCACCGCCATCGCGCGCTCGAGTTCTTCTTCATCGTGCACTTCGCACAGCACGTCCAGATCCAGCTCGGCGGCCAGCAGCGACAGCTGCAGCAGCACGTCGTCGTCCAGCGCCGAGACGATCAGCAGCACGCAGTCCGCGCCGATCGCACGCGCCTCGTACACCTGGTACGGATCGATGATGAAATCCTTGCGCAGCACAGGCAGCGTGCACGCGCCCAGCGCCTGCTGCAGAAACGCCTCGCTGCCCTGGAAAAAATCCGCGTCGGTCAGCACCGAAAGACACGCGGCGCCGGCCTCCTCGTAGCTGCGCGCAATGGCGGCAGGATCGAAATCCGCGCGAATCACGCCCTTGCTCGGGCTGGCTTTTTTTACTTCCGCGATGACGGCAGGAAGGCCGGCGGCGATCTTTGCCTCGATCGCGGCGGCAAAACCGCGCGTGTGGGGCATATCCTTGACGCGGGCGATCAGCTCGTCCATCGGCATTTTCGCTTTGCGCTCGGCAACTTCTTCGGCCTTGCGCGCAAGAATGCGATTGAGAATGTCGGTCATGGCATGTCTCTGGTGGGAACAGCGAGGGTGTTGAAACGGTGCAAGCTACGCATACACAGTATCGCCGCTTCGCGTCATGCAAGCACGTGCGAATGCGGGTGAAGGGCGCGCACCGACCTCACCCGGAAGCCGCAAGCCGACGCGTCGCCGCCACGAACGCGTGCAGTTTCTCATGCGCCGCGCCGCTGGCAATCGTCGAGCGCGCCAGCTCGATGCCATCGTCGATCGAATCGACCACGCCGGCCGCGTAGAGCGCCGCGCCGCCATTGAGACAAACGATGTCATGCGGCACGCCCCGGCGACCTCCCAGCGCTTCAAGCAGCATCACCTTCGACTCATCGACATTTTCCACGCGCAGGTTGCGGCTGGAGGCCATGGCGAAGCCGAAGTCCTCCGGCTCGATCTCGTATTCGCGCACCACGCCGCCGCGCAGCTCGCCCACCAGCGTGGTGGCGCCGAGCGAGATTTCATCCATGCCGTCGCGACCCCATACGACCAGCGCATTACGCGCGCCCAAGGCCTGCAGCACGCGCACCTGGATGCCGACGAGATCGGGATGGAACACGCCCATCAGAATGTTGGGCGCATCGGCTGGATTGGTCAGCGGGCCGAGAATA
>CBAAAD010000024.1:0-7922 GCA_964658785.1 uncultured Methylobacterium sp. | reverse complement strand
CGCGCCGCGCCGGCGCAACCACTTTCATGGCCGGATGATGGTTTGGCGCAAACATGAAGCCGATGCCGGTGTCTTCCATGCACTGCGCGACCTGCTCTGGCGTGAGATCGATTGACGCGCCAAGCGACTCCAGCACGTCGGCGCTGCCGGACTTTGACGACACGCTGCGGCCGCCGTGCTTGGCCACGCGCGCGCCGGCCGCGGCAGCCACGAACATCGAGGCAGTGGAGATGTTGAAACTCGATGCGCCGTCGCCGCCGGTGCCGACGATGTCGAGCAGATGACTGGTGTCGCCGGCAACCGCCACTTTCGCCGACAGCTCGCGCATCACCCGGGCCGCGCCGGTAATCTCGCCGATGGTTTCCTTCTTCACGCGCAGGCCGGTCAGGATCGCCGCGGTCATCAGCGGACTGACCTGCCCGCCCATGATCTGGCGCATCAGCGAAATCATCTCGTCGTGAAATATCTCGCGATGCTCGATCGTGCGCTGCAGGGCCTCCTGCGGCGTGATGGTGATCTCGCGATGCGACCCGCTCATGCGGCGAGCTTCAGCGGCTGACCGAGAAAATTGCGCAGCAGGTCGTGACCGTGCTGGGTGAGGATGGACTCGGGGTGAAACTGCACGCCTTCCACCGGCAGCGTCTTGTGGCGCAGGCCCATGATCTCGTCGATTGAACCGTCCGCGTTTTCCGTCCACGCGGTGACTTCCAGGCAATCGGGCAGCGAGTGCTGTTCGACCACCAGCGAGTGATAGCGCGTCGCCTCGAACGGGTTGGGCAAGCCGGCAAACACGCCCTGCCCGCGGTGGCGCACCGGCGAGGTCTTGCCGTGCATGATCTGCTTGGCGCGAATCACCTTGCCGCCAAACGCCTGACCGATCGCCTGATGACCCAGGCACACGCCAAACACCGGAATCTCGCCGGACAGCTGGTGCAGCACGTCCAGCGACACGCCGGCATCATCGGGCGTACCCGGGCCCGGCGAAATCATGATGTGCGAAGGGTTGAGCGCGCGAATGCCGGCCACATCCAGCGCGTCGTTGCGTACTACCTTCACCTGCTGCCCGAGCTCACCGAGGTACTGCACAAGGTTGAAGGTAAAGCTGTCGTAGTTGTCGATCATCAGCAGCATGTGGCGCCAATCCTGTCGATAAATCAGCACGTGCCCGCCGGAATCCCTTGCGATGATTCCACGGCGGCGCAGCAGTCTGCACTGCCATCGCCCGTGCCTATGGACGGCCATTGTGCGGGATGACCGTAGCGGCCGCCATCCTGTCGTGGCGACCATCGTGGCAGCCCGGCACGGCGATGCCATTCGCACCGCAAGCGCCGTGTCGAATTGACATCAAAAGCGCATCAAATGAGAATGCATCGCATTAACTTCCGAATGAGCCCCATGAGTCCCCGTCCCGTATCGCAATACGCCACCGCGTCGTTTGCTGCCCCGGCGGCAACGCCATGATGGTGACTTGCGCCTTTCTGTCCACGTTGGCCGGTGCGTGGCTGGTGTATCTGGCCAGCCCGCGGCAGCGGTTGCTGCAGCTCGTTCAACGCACCCTGGTAATGCGTTTGGCGGGCGGCCTGCTGATCGCGCTCGGTGCGGCGATCTGGCGCCTGGCAATCGGCACCGGCGCCGGCATCGCCGCCGCCTTGACCGCGCTGATGCTTGCCTGGGTCGCCCTGCCGTACCTCGCCTGGTGGCGCCAGCCTGCGCCGCGGGCCAGGGCCATCCGTCGATGATCGCTCGCGGCGTGGCCGGCGTGCTGCTGGGATTTCCGCTGGCCGCCGCGCTGTTGCGACTGGTGCTGCGCGCGCTGCCACACGACGGCGCGGCGTATCTTGTCCCTGCACTGATTGTGTTTTTCCCGCTGTGGTGCGGCTTGATGATCGGCGCCTTCGCTTTTCGCAGCGCCTCCCGCGCCTGGACGACGCTGGGCGCGGCCAACCTGCTGGCGTTCGGCGCGCTGTGGCTCACGCAGCCAGCCATCGGCAGCTGAGGGTCGGTACCGGTGAAATCCGCCACGATCCGCACGTTTCAGACCGTGCATACCTGGACCGGGCTCATCGCCGGCTTTGCGCTGTTTGTCGCGTTCTACGCGGGCGCGTTGACGGTTTTCCACAACGACATTGCCGCGTGGCAAAACCCGCCGTGGCGCATCGCGCAGAATGCCGGCGTGCCGGTGACCGCGTTGATCGATCAACTGGTGACGCAGCACGCCGAAGCCCGCAAGGATTTCGGCATCGTGCTGCCGACCGATAGCGCGCACGCGGCCTATGCGTACTGGCAGACGAAGGACGGCGCGCGTTTTGCCACCGCCAGCGAGATCGCTGCGCCGCTCAACGCGCCGCGCGCAGGCAACCTGGCCGACTTCATTTACGCCTTGCACGACTCGCTCGGCCTGCCGGTGGTCGGCACGTACCTGATGGGGATCGTGAGCCTGCTGTACGGGCTGGCCCTGATTTCGGGCGTGCTGATCCATCTGCCGCATTTACTGGGCGACCTTTTCGCCATGCGCGTGGGGCACAACCTCAAGCGCCTGTGGCAGGACGCGCACAACGCGATCGGCGTGCTGAGCCTGCCGTTCCACATCATTTTTGCGGTGACCGGTTCGATCCTCTGCCTGTTCACGCTGATGCTGGCTGCGCTCAACACGATCGCCTTTGACGGCAAGCTGCTCGGCGCGTTTGAGCAGGCCATCGCCACCGCGCCGACCGTGGCCGCCAGCCATGTGTCGGCGCCGATGCTGCCGGTGGAAACGCTGATCGCGCGCGCCTCCGAGGCCGCGATGACCGGCGGCGTCAGCAGCTTCGAGCCGGACTATCTGCACTTCATCCATTACGGCGATCGCAATGCGATGGTCGAGGTACGCGGACTGTCGCAGCACACCCTGGGCACCTACGGCAGCGTGGCGCTGTCGGCGGTTGATGGACGCGTGCTCAACACCACGGTGGGGAGCAAGCACACGATCAACGGCATCAGCAATTCGGCGCTGTATGCGCTGCATTTCGGCAGCTTTGGCGGCGTGACCGTGCGCTGGCTTTATTTTGCTTTGGGGCTGGCCGGCGCGTTCCTTTTCTACTCGGGCAACCTGCTGTGGATCGAGTCGCGCCGCAAGCGGCGGCATGTCGACCAGCCACGGCGCACGCGCGTGATGGCACGCGCCACGCTCGGGGTTTTCATCGGTACGCCGCTGGCCATCAGCGCGGCATTCGGCGCCACGCTGCTGGCGCCAACGTTCGCTGTCGATGCGGCGCTGGCCCAGCCTCTGGCCTGCTTCGGCTTGTTTCTTGCCGCCTGCGTTTATGCGTTTACGCGACCAATTCCGCGCGCCGCCGTGGAACTGCTTTTGGCGACCGCCGTACTGACCGGCGCCGTGGCATGCGCCGACCTGCTCCGCAACGCCGGTGCGTTGGCCCAGCCGTGGACAGCCGCCACCGGCTCGGTTATCGGCGTCGACCTTACCGGGATCGCGCTCGGCCTGATCTTCGCCCGGCTGGCGCGCGCCAGCTGGCGGCGTGCGCATGGCGCCGACCGCTACAGCGTCTGGGCGCTGCCTGCGCCGGAGGAAACCTTACTGCGCTAGCCAAGCTCCCATCTCACTCATCCCCAATCCAACCCACGAAAGTCCCGCAAGCCGACGCCAGCAGGGCAAGCATCCCATCTCAGGAGATACTCATGTCCCTTGTTCGCTTCAACGGCGCACGCTGCAATGACGCCCATTTCGCGGGCGGCCCGCGCCGATACATTGCCGTCATGATTCTCGCGGCGCTCGTGATCAGCACCGCGCACGCCGACAACGCCGACCCGCAGCAGGCCAAGGAGCTTGACCAGGTCACCGTCACCGCCGCCGGCCATACCGACAGCTATCACGCTGCCGATGCCACCGCCGGCGCGCTCGGTACGCGCAGCGTGCTCAACACGCCTTTCAGCATCGACGCGGTCACCGCCGAACTGATCCAGAACCGCCAGGCGATCGATATCAACGAGGCGTTCAAGGGCGATGCCGCCGCCACGCCGCTGGCCTCGGGTTACTCGGGCGAAGCGTCCGGCTTTGCCGTGCGCGGCCTGCCGGTGGATCTGCTCAACGGCTACAAGCTCGATGGCCTGACCATTCCCAACTGGGGTGCGGACCTGCCGCTGGAACCCTTCAGCCAGATCGAACTGCTGAAAGGCCCGGGCGGTTTCATGTACGGCTTCGGCCAGCCCGGCGGCATCGTCAACTTTGTTTCCAAGCAGCCCACGGCGCAGCCGTATACGAGCTTCAGCCTGGGCTATCTGTCCGACGGTGTGTTCAAGGAATCGGTCGATACCGGCGGCACCATCGGCGGGCCGGGCGGGTTCGGTTATCGGGTCAATCTCGCGCATGAAGACGGCGACACCTTCGTCGACGGCGGCCACATCAGGCGCAACGCCGCGTCGCTGACGCTGACCAAGGACATCACGCCCGACCTGCACTGGCACCTCACCGGCATCTATCAGGATCGCGATACCAAGGGCGCTTACTACGGCATCATCCTGGGCCAGGATTTCGGCTTTCCGGTAGCTGCGCCGGTGACTGTCCCCGCACCCATCGCCGGCGACCAGCGCGTGAGCCAGCCCTACTCCGGCTACAAGACCGCGCTGCGCGCCGGCAGCACCGGACTGAAGTGGGACATCGCACCGGACTGGACGGCCAGCCTCGACTACACCTATGCCAAGCAGACCCGCGAAAACCACGACAGCGCGCTGATCCTCACCGACAACCAGGGCGGCTACACCGACCTCAACTATCAGGCGTACTCGCGCTACAACTCGCAGCAGTGGCAGGCGATGTTCAACGGCAAGTTCGACACCGGCACGCTGCAGCACGATGCGGTGTTCGGCGCGTCGTGGCAGAAAATCGACCAGCGCTTTCCGACCGCGTTCGATTCGACCATTCTGGGCACCGGCGACCTGTTCGACGCGCCGCTGTTCGCCAACCCCAATACGACGGTGGGCCGCAGCACCTATCTGGCCGACTCCACCACGCAGCGCACGCTGTTCGCCAGCGACACGGTGGCACTGTCGTCGCAATGGTCTGCCCTGCTCGGCCTGCGCCATGTCGACTTTATCGACACAACCTACAACCCCGGCAGCAGCACGCCGGCCGCGCGCTATGAAAAATCCCCGGTCACGCCGACCGCGGCGTTGATATACAAACCCATCGCACCGGTATCGCTGTACGCCAGCTACGTGCAGTCGCTGGAGCAAAGTGCCAGCGCGCCGCAGACGGCGGTCAATGCGTTCCAGACCTTTGCACCGACCACCAGCAAGCAGTTCGAGCTGGGTGCGAAGACCGAGTTCAGCACGTGGAACGCCAACCTCGCGCTGTTCCGCGTCGATCGCGGCCTGCAGTATCTGAACTCCGACAATGTCTTCGTGCAGAACGGCCAGACCCGCTACCAGGGCATCGATCTGTCGACGCAGATGACCCTGGCCGATCACTGGAACCTGCTCGGCGGCCTGATGGTTCTCGACGCGAAGAACGTGCGTGCGGCCGAAGACGTGAACGGCAAACGCGCTTACGGCGCACCGCGTGTCGAAGGCACGCTTTACGTGGAATACGCCGTGCCGCAGCTCGCCGGCCTCGTGCTGAATGCCGGCGGCCGTTACGTCGGCAACGAAGCCATCGAGGCGGACAACAGCAACCTGATCGGCGCGTACCACACCTTCGACATCGGCGCCCGCTACACCACGTCGCTGGGCGGGCATGCCTTGACCTACCGCGCCGGCATCGACAATCTCGCCAACGAAAAATACTGGCTTACCAGCTACGGCTTCATTCTCAACCAGGGCACGCCCCGGACGGTGCGGGCCAGCGTGACACTGACGCTGTAGCCACTGACGCACCCGAAGCTGCCGGTCTCAATCTGCGGCATGATCCACGGATGGATCACAAAGACCAAGCCGCGCGCATGCGCAATCTCATCGTGGTACTGGGCGACCAGCTGGATCGCGAGTCAACCGTGCTGGAAGATTTCGATCCCGCGCTGGATGCGCTGTGGATGGCCGAGTGCACCGGTGAGGCGACGCACGTGTGGTCGCACCAGGCGCGCATTGCGATCTTTCTCGCCTCGATGCGGCACTTTCGCGATGACATGCGTGCGCGCGACTGGCCGCTGCACTATCGGGCGCTGGGCGAGCACACGCATGCGCAACTCGATGACGTACTGCGCGAAGACCTGCGCAAACTGAAACCCGAACGCGTGGTGCTGGTGCGTCCCGGCGAGTGGCGCGTGCGTGAAGCGCTGCGCGCCGTGGCCAGGGACGAAGGCGTCGAATACGCCGAGCGTCCGGACCGGCATTTCTTCATCGAACCGGAGGAGTTCGCCGAGTGGGTCGGCGCGCGCCGCGAGATTCGCATGGAGCATTTCTATCGCTGGATGCGTCGGCGCTTCGACGTGCTGATGGATAACGACAAGCCGACGGGCGGAAACTGGAATTACGACCACGACAACCGCAAGAGCTTCGGCAAGAAAGGCCCGGGCATGCTGCCCGCACCCAAGCGTTTCGCCCCGGACGCGATCACCCGGGAAGTGCTCGATCTCGTGGCCGAACGCTTCGGCGATCACCCCGGCAGCCTGGAGGCTTTCGACTGGCCGGTGACGCCGAAACAGGCCACGCAGGCGCTGAAGGATTTCATCGATCACCGCCTGGCCGCCTTCGGCCAGTGGCAGGACGCGATGTGGAGCGGCGAGCCGTGGCTGTATCACGCACGACTGTCCACGGCGATGAACCTCAAGCTGCTCGACCCGCGCGAGGTGGTGCAGGCCGCTGTCGATGCCTTAAAGAGCGGACGCGCCGAACTGGCCGCGGTGGAGGGTTTCGTGCGGCAGGTGCTGGGCTGGCGCGAATTCATTCGCGGCATGTACTGGCGCGACATGCCGAAGCTGCTGCAGGGGAATTCGCTGAAGGCGCATGCGCCGCTGCCCGCGTTTTACTGGACCGGCGACACCGACATGAACTGCCTGCGCGAAGCGCTGGGGCAGACGCTGAAACACGGCTACGCGCACCACATCCAGCGACTGATGGTCACCGGCAACTTCGCGCTGATGCTGGGCGTGGAGCCAGAACAAATCCACGCGTGGTATCTGGCCATCTATGTCGACGCGGTGGAATGGGTCGAGGCACCCAACGTGATGGGAATGAGCCAGTTTGCCGACGGCGGCAAGATGGTATCCAAGCCGTACTGCTCATCCGGTCGCTATATCCAGCGCATGAGCAACTACTGCGACGACTGCCGTTTCAAACCCGACAAGGCCGTCGGCGACGACGCCTGCCCCTTCACCACTCTGTACTGGGATTTTCTCGACCGTCATCAGACGCGCTTCGCCCATCACCCGCGCGCTGCGCTGCAGTGGAAGTCGCTGGAGCGCTTGAGCGAGGATGAGCGCAAGGCCATTCGCGCTCAGGCGGTCGCGTTGCGCAAGCGGCTTTAACTTATCTGCAAACGGCAAACTTTCGCTGTTCAAGCCAAGTGGCGTGAACTTCAGCCACCAAATTCAGCGCGGTGAACTTCAACCGTTCGCCCTGAGCGTAGCGAAGCGGAGTCGAAGGGTAAAACACCGGAACGGCACCGCGCTCCTCTTTATTCATCAGCGCGATTACCCGTCCGAACGACCCACACTCAGGGCGCCGCTTCGGCGCGAAACGCCAGTACCTGCTCGGTATAAGTTTCGATCACCGCGCTGAAGGGCCGGTTGTCCGCGGCGTATAAAACCGCGCGATGCTGCAGCACCTGATGCGGAATCGACAGTGCGCCTGTAGCCGCAAGCAACGCATTACCGTGCATTTCCCAACCGGCCGGCAGCGGCGACCACAGCAACGTCGCATCCAGCGTCTGCCGACGGAAATGCAGCGGCAGCACAACGCGTCCGAAAGGCGTCTCCGTGTGGTCTAGCTGC